>JBBQJD010000005.1:0-71733 GCA_038325595.1 Bacteroidales bacterium
GAAAGAAACAGGCTGAACCCCAAGAAGAGTTTTTAATATTCTGCTGGCTGAATCAATCTCCGATTTCATTTTCTCAAGAGTGTAATTCTCCAAAGCCTTGTCTCTCGACCATAAAAAATTGCCTGTGCATGGATGTACAAGAGAATGATTACCAATATCATGACCATTGGAAACAGCTTTTTTCCATGCCTCAAGCCGTTCCTTCATACTGGTCGGAGATATATAGAATGTTCCTTTTACTCCATACTTATCAAGCAATGGGATACCTTTATCTGTCTGGGAAAGACGCGCATCATCGAAAGTAAGGCTGAGTGCCATTTTCTTTCCCTCAGGCCATTGAAAGTTGGATTTTCCGATTTTTGCACCGGATTCATATGATTGGGCAAAAACTGAGCCTGAAAAGATCAAAACAATAATTACAGCCTGAGTTACTGACAAAATATTACATTTTTTCATGGTTTGGTTTTATATAATTGCAAGTTAACAGGAATTATGAAATTTCATTAAAATAGATCGAATTAAAAGAAGCCATGATAAGATACGCAGAAGCCACAAAAAAGACTTAAATTTATACTTCAATCAGGAAATGTCTCTCTTCGCAGAGAATGGTTAATGAAGTCATCACTAATGAAAATGGAATCTTAAACTTAATAATTTATACCCAGATGGCAAAGAAAAAATATTCCAGACGTGAATTTGTCAAACAGAATTCATTGGCGGGACTGGGAGCTGCAATTTCTATGGGCGTTCCATCATCTCTGATAGCCGGGAAAACAACTTCCGGCAATCCTGCGGTTCTTGGCGGTCAACCGGTACGAACCAAACCATGGCCTGTCTGGCCTGACTGGAGACCTGAGGAATATGATCAGCAGATTATTGACGTACTGCATAAAGGAATCTGGTCAAGAGCCAATCTTGTTGATGAATTTGAAAAGAAATGGGCAGAAACAATCGGCACAAAACGCTGTTTATCAGTAGTTAATGGAACCAGTGCCCTTGTTGCTTCCCTGGCACAGATGGATATCGGAGGAGGAGATGAAGTAATAGTTACTCCATATACCTGGATATCAAGCATCCAGGCTGTATTAATGAATGGAGCCATGCCGGTTTTTGCCGATGTTGATCCTGCTACTTTCCAGATAGATCCTGCCAGAATTGAAGCTAAAATTACTCCGAGGACAAGAGCAATAATGCCTGTACATATCCTGGGCTTACCCGCCGATATGGTTACTATTATGAACATTGCCAAAAAACATAACCTTCTTGTATTGGAGGATTCCTGTCAGGCATGGTTAGCAGAAATAAACCATCAGAAAGTGGGGACTTTTGGTCATGCAGGCTGCTTCAGCTTCCAGACTTCAAAGCATCTGCCCCTGGGTGAAGGAGGAGCTATTGTAAGCAATGATGAAAAATTTATGGATAAGTGTTATTCCTACCATAATGTCGGATTTCCATACGGAGCAATAATTGGTGCAGTGGGAGCAGGATCAGTTATGCTGGGAACAAAAATGAGGTTAACAGAGTATCAGGCAGCAATAGGGCTGGCGCAACTGGGCAAATTGGACGAACAGACCACGAAAAGGAATGTCAGTGCAAAATATTTGAGATCAAGGATTCAGCAAATACCGGGAATCGTGCCGTATAGACTATATGATAATGTAACCCGTGCTGCTTTCCACATGTTTTGTTTCCGTTATAAAAAAGAGGAATTTAAAGGATTGTCAAGAGAGACATTCCTGAAAGCCCTTAATGCAGAAGGCATTCCTAATCTCAGTGGATACTCTCCATTCTTAAATAAACAGCCTTACCTGGAGAATGCTTTTCAATCAAAGAATTTCAGAAAGATGTACACGAAGGAAGAGTTGGATTTCGAAAAATTTAAAGATAATAACCAATGTCCTGAAAATGATGCTTTATGTACTGAATCTGTGTGGCTTACCCAAAATATGCTTCTTACAGAGCAATCTGATCTGGATGATATATACAATGCAATAGAGAAGATACACAAAAACGCTAATAAGCTCGCAAAAAATTAAAAAACTATAATATCAGAAACCTGACATCAGGAAACTCAGGTATTTTCCGGAAAACGGTTCCATCTGATTACTTAAAACTCCAGTCAACAAGGTCAGGGTAATTATCTCCTGTGTCTGTAATTTTCAGGTTGCCTGATGAATTTTTATGTGAATACACTGAACGCGGAAAGCTCATTTCCTGATCGATCAGTTCAGTCTGAGCCTGTTCAAGTGCATGATCCTTTAAATCAGCAATTGCAACTTTTCTTGGGGCAATGCAGCCTATAAGATCCGGAAGATCATATCCTTTCAAAACTCCCGCAATAATCCAGTTATAATCAATTTCATATGGCATGTTCAGACTTTTCTTAGTTACCGGAATCAACCCTATTTTATAAATCCTGTTCATTACCACTGACTTGTATGAAATTAATGATCCCCTTAGTGTAATATTGTTTATTGAAGTATCAAATGCTGCTGCATGAATAAGAGGCATGCACATTTCGTTAATACCTACTGCACCTATTTTCAGCGGATCAACCTCAGGACATGTCTTTAAATAATTTACAACCCTTATGATATCGGCTGTCTGCAGCCCCACTACACTACGGCCGATTAGAATTGCTGTGCTGCCTGCATCGGCTGTTCCCTGCCTGTTTGTTACAGTGTTTCTGGTTTCCCCAATGCCTATAACATCAGCTGCTGCTACGACATACCCCTTTTTAACAAGCTTTTCTATTTCGCCTCCCGGGTTAGCTTCTGTTATTTTTCCTTTTGAATGAACATACACCAGGGCGGGATGGCTTTCTTTAGAATCATTTGGTACAAAGAGCAGGATCGGAATTGCATAATTTCCCTCTCCCATAATTGCATATTTACCTACGGAGTATCCGTCTCTTTGATATCTGCCATTCAGGAAAGGCTGAATTTTTTCGCCTGACGGATCAATAAATCCTGAAATTTTCTTTGCTATCGATTCCACCTTAATGAGATGATTATCAATATCTTTTCTTGATCTTTCCAGTTCTTCAATCAGTTTTTCCCCATCCTTCTTATTAATATCAAATATCATATTCCCGCCATACGATGTAAGTATCTGACCGGTAGGAGTAACTTTCATTTCTTCTGCCGGAATAATTTCAGCCTCCAGCTCTGAAGGATCTCCCGGAAGATTGAAATGTTTCATGAAAAATGAATACATGTCATATCTGATCTTTGAAGTCATCCAGTGCTTTGAATCATCCTCCGACACTTTCAGGTTATCTTCATTACCAAAGGCTCTGTAGGCTGCTATTGATTCCTGATAAGCTTCCTGCTGGCTCTGCATTGTAAGATATTCATCCCTTGATGTAAATGTCATAAGGGTCGGCTTTGGTGCCCTTACCTCAATAAGGTCTTCAAAAGTTATCCCGTTTGCGAGGCCACCTATAAAAAAAGATTCCGCGTCCTGGATACCTTTTGTTTCAAGTAATCTTCTGTTTATAATCGATCCGCTGCAGGGTATTGACACCTTGACACGATCGTCAAAAGCAGAAATATAGGTTGTAACCTGACCTCCTCCTGACCAGCCTGTAACACCAATTCTTTCAGGATCAACATCTTTGCGGCTTACGAGATAATCAATACCTCTGATCCCTTCCCAGATAAAGTACCTTGCTCCACATGATCCGGTCAAAAAGCACTGATTTCCGAAATAATTATGTTCAATTACGGAATATCCGATTGCAGAGGTATTTATTTCTTTGTCAAAATATTGTACATGCTCAGCTTGTCCCGGAGGATCTATTGCAAACACAATCATTCCTTTTTTTACCAGATTGTAGTTGATCACCTGATAAATCGCCATTCTGAAGGCATCCGGATTATGGCCGCAAACATTCAGAATAGCCGGAATCTTACCTTTAATGCCATCAGGAACATATATGGCACCAGTGACATAATATCCGGGCATTGCTTCAAATACAATTTTATCTATTCTATAGCCTTCCTTCTTAATTGTACCTGTAATTTTAGGATTAAGCGGAGTTTTTTCAGGGAAAGGACCAACAAGTTCCATTATTTTATCCTTGACAAATGCCTGTCGCTTCATCCACTCACTTTTTGTTTTCAACTTTGAAATTTCCCTGTCCCTCGCTTCATAAAGAGCTATTGCCTGCTTGTTAAGGTGATTGATTAAAAGGCTTCCGGGATTATTCCATTTCAGCCATTGATGAAATACATTCAGGTTTTCTTCATCAGGGGGAAGATCAATCCTGATGTTTTTTGGAATAATTTGCTGGGCAAGAATTAGTTGACATGCTAAGATATTGATTAACAGAATTATACTAATTAATTTTTTCATCCTTATATAGTTTATTTTAAAGGTTGGATAGCCTGTCCCGCATCATTTTATAGAAGCATGCGTTACCTGGAAGTATATTGTTTGACCAGGTAAGTAACGGATAGAAATATCATTGAAAACAATTTATCACAATTAATCCAAAAAACAAAATCCATTAACGAAGATTTAATCCCATAAATCTTGAACTTTCTGACACCACCGACGAATGAGGGAGTTAATGAAATAGACTTATATTTGTATACTTACAATCCATTAAAATATTATTTTATGAAAGATAAAATAATTGTTTCCAGAAGGAATTTCCTTAAAAAGACATCAATTGGTCTGGGTGCAGGACTGGCCGCAACTTCAGGATTTTCATGCACAACGAATGATTCATCCGGCAAAAGTAAATTGCCCCGGGAGGTTTGTCTGGCAAGTGTTGATCTGAAAGGTCTGTGGCCTGAGAAAACAACTGACGCGAGAATAAAGAGTATCCTTGCAAGGATGGAGGATGTCACCGGTCTCAATCCTGATGTTATCTGCCTGCCCGAACTTTTTGATACTATGTGGGTACAGGAGGAAAGGACTCTTTCAGAAGTAGCCGAGGATGAAAAGGTGCCGGGCCGTATAACAAGTATTATCGCTGAATTTGCCAGAAAACATAATTGCTACATCACCTGCCCGATAATAACTTTAAGCGAAGGACATTTTTACAACAGCAGCCTACTTCTTGACAGGAAAGGAAGTATAGCGGGAGTATACCATAAAATTCATCCTGTAAAGTCTGAAATTATTCCTGAAAGCGCTTACAAAAATGGAGGTCTTACTCCAGGAGCTTTGAATCAACCAGTAATCGAGACAGATTTTGGAAAGGTTGGAATGCAGATCTGCTATGATGCAAACTGGTCGGATGGTTTTGATAATTATAAAAAACAGGGGGCTGAAATAATTTTATTCTCATCGGCTTTCCCTGGTGGAAGGATCCTTAATTACTATGCCTGGAAAAATGGCTGCTATATCCTTTCAAGCACCGGGGGTGATGCGAGGGTGATTGATATGTCGGGGAATGACCTTGACACGAGCAGCACTTTCGTAAGGTATGCCTGGGCAAATGTCAACCTTGAAAAAGCATGCACACCTGTATGGCCAACCCGCGACATGCTGCCTGATCTCTTTAAAAAATATGGTAACAGGCTGGATATAAAAGTCTGGGATGCCACAGATGTTATTACAATTGAAAGCCGCGATCAGGATCTCAGGGTTGCTGATGTTTTGAAAGAATTTGATATAAAGTCAAATGATGAATTAGTGCTTTCCACGGAAGAAACCCAAAAAAAATACAGACTCTAAAACCCTGAATATGATAAAGATGGAAAAAAGACTTCCCAGGGAGATCTGGGCAGCAAGCATCAGTCTGAAAGGTCTCTGGCCGGAACAGACGATCGGGAAAAGGATCAAGGATGTTCTTGACAGGATGGAAAGTTTATATGCCTTTGAACCTGATGTAATCTGTCTTCCTGAAACAGTGCAGATTTCATGGGTCAATGAGGAAAAAACCCTTGAAGAGGTTGCTGAGGATGAAATTACACCCGGACCTATTACAAGTGTATTTGCCGGGGTTGCAAAAAAACATAACTGCTATGTTACTTGTCCGGTCGTAACGAAAAAAGATGGTCACTTTTATAATAGTATCATTCTTCTGAACCGTCAGGGTAAGATAGGTGGCGTATTTCATAAAGTCCACCCGACTTCAACGGAAATTATTCCGGATCAATATTATAAAGGAGGCGGAGTTATACCCGGTCCGCTCCGGCCGCCGGTATTTAAAACTGATTTTGGGACAATAGGTATGCAGATCTGCATGGATGCTGAATGGGTCGACAACTGGTGCTCACTCAAAGAAGATGGCGCCGAAGTAGTTTTATTTTCATCACAGGCTTCTTTTAAGAATGCTCTCAGTCACTATGCGTGGCTTAATCATTATTATATTATTGCAAGTACAGGTGAGGATGCCCGCATTATTGACATCAATGGCGAGGTTATAACGGCAGACGGGGAATTTGCACGCTGGGTTTGTGCACCATTAAACCTTGAGAAGATATTTCTCCATATCTGGCCTCAGACTCTGAAGTTCGACGAAATTCAAAGGAAATACGGAACAGGGATCCGCTTCAGGATCAATCATGCTGAGAACTTTGCAACCATGGAGAGTAGGCATGCCGATATTAAAGTAAGGGATGTAATGAAGGAATTTGGTCTCCCGACTTATGATGAACAGATTAAGGAAGCAACTGAGATCCAGAAGAAATACAGATTGTAAGAATGCTAATATGTTCTACCTGTAAAAAACCGAAATATCATAATCTTGCCCCGGACGTACGGTCAAAAACGCATATTCCTTACCCTTAAATGATCTCAGATGGTACAGCTCCGGTTGTCCGTCTATATTGACTTCACTTACTGGTCTGTTTTCATTTTCTGCCGGAATAAAGAACGTCAGTCCAGCTTTTCCTTCAACAGGTGAAATAAGCCTGAAAGAAAGCATCTCTTCTGACCATTTAAAATCCTGAAATGAAACAGCTTCCTTAACTCTTAGAAAATCAAGCAATTCTGATGCTGTCCATACCGGCACATCCCTGTTTTTTGCATATTCCAGCATCTGTATCAGTGGCTTCCTTGAAAATTTATATTCGTCATTATGCGACTTGACACTTATGAATGAATAAACTTCCTCATCAATGCTTCTATCCATCAATCCTTTGAAACAATCGAAAAATCCTGCAGTATCCTTATTTTCCATGTACTGCTGATCATACACGTTATTCAGATGCTGGTAGATATTCAATACCTTCCCCCCGGATGATGCAAATTTCATTGGTAGTCCGCTGCCGGTGAAGTTCCCCTGGTTAGCACCAAGGGGACCTAAAAAGTGGCCCTCCCAAGAATTATTGTCATAATGTGCATAATTAATATCCATCCCTATACCATGTGAAGCTTCAATTTCAGCCTGTGCCGCAAATTCCTGATTACCTGATGAATCCTTTCCGCACCAGACAAACCAATGGTTTACAATGGTGTTCATGGTCAACCCGTACATCTCAGAAATCTCCTTTTGTTTCCGTTCGAGAACATCACTTACATTATTCCACTTCGGGTCACCAGCCTCTGATGTATTATCCGGATGTCCGGAAATCTCAAATCCCCTCCCCGTCCATTTATCAGTCCAATCACGTGATACCTTTTCAGTTTCCATTATATAAATTGTCATCCGGCCATTTAATGAATCCACGTCCCTGAACTGAGGTTCAAAATCATTCTCATTATTTGTTTCACCGTCGTTAGTAAGTGTAACCATGCAACGCAGGCTGTCAGGGAAATACCATAGCCGGGGAAGTGGCCTGGTTAAACCAAACAGATTTTCCATGCATCGTGACAAAAGCCTCATTTGTTCATCGGCCTGATTCAGAGTGTTGGTGGTTGGCTGCAGCCAGCCTCCGGTGAAAAGATCCATCGCACGCAATCCGTTTATGCTGTCTGTTTCTAAACCCGCAAGTGCAGGATTTCCCTGGCGTGTCAAAACTATGCTCTGAGGAAGATTATAAAGGAACGCCACAGCATGTCCCTTACCATATGTACTATGCACAACTGCAGGAAATTCCTCTTCTGAAATGGAATTATCCTTAAAGGAAGCGATGGTCCCTGCACTGGCTTTAGAGTATCTTTCAGCAATTCCATGGAATTGCATTTGTCTGTTTATCAATCCATTGCATATAACATCTCTACTGTTGATGACAAGATTTCCTCCTGTCATAGTGCCATTATAACCACTGATGCCAAATAACTCTGCCAGAGCAGTATCAGGATGGAAAGCAATAAGATTACCTCCGCTTCTGACATAACCCGTTACTAATTTTCTATCTTCCTCCTTAAGAGATGCTTCGCCGAGAATGACCAGATCAAATTTTTCCAGGAAGGAAGAGTTAACTTCCTTGCTGTTAATAGAATCAAATATGAACTCGTTCCAGCCTTCGGCTTTAAGTATTTCACAGACATATGTCCCGAATCCTGCCTCAGTTCCGAGAACAAGAATCGGTGCAGATGTTTTGTTACCGGTACAACAGGTCACAGAAAACAAAATGACTGTCGTTGAAATCAGTATAAAAACTTTCATTTAATAAGTGTATTTTTTACATTTATTATTTAATATGCTTTTTTTGCTTCCAGGGATATCTTTTTATATATATTCTGAGCCTTCCGGTATCTTTCCCGAACAACTTCGACGTCATTGGTAAAATATTGTTCCCATTTTCCTCCGGGAGCAATGTTGACAAGGATGTTTTCAATCCATTTCACAAAATAATCAGCGTCTTCAGGGTTTGCCCTTACCGGTTTATTCTTTACAGTCAGGTATACGGGAGAGGTATGAGTCTGGTGTCCTTTATCATCCATCCTGCGTGCAATGATCCAGCTGCTCTCAGTTATTTCCGCTGTAGTTTTCATTAGAACGGGTTTTCCGGCTTCTGCTGTTCCTTCCTGAGTGGCTATAATTTTTCCGTTGCATACCAATTCTATTCTCCCTGTAAGCTCCTTTACTGAAGTCCATTTTACCTCAACATCGATATTTCCTTTTTTTCCCTTAAAATTTATTTCATCTCCCGGTGTAAACTCACCATTGACCTTAAGATCAAGGAATTCCACATGACCGTTTGTTGCAACAACTGTCCTTCCATTCTTTATTCCTTCAATCCATTTGCTGTAAGTCAGAGGCTGATCTTTAACCTGAACATAAGTCAGCAGTGATCCGAGAGGAAGACCGCTATTACAGGGGTAATCAGTCCCGGCAGTCCAGCTAAGCCTGAACCCGCAGTTCAGTAACCTGTAATAGGCATTAACAGAAGCATCGTTCAGCCATACATCCTCAGAAAGAAAATCAATTGTCTCCAGGGCTGCCTCAACTGGAAAATCTAGAGGGGCACAACAATCAAGTTCAATACCTGTCTTATCACTCAGGTACTGCATATGACAGAAGCCTGCTATGGAGTTCTGCTTTTTGCCCCATTCGAGTATTTTATAGGGTGATTCATTCCAGATCTGATGAGCATTATTGAGCCCAAGAAACAATAAATGACCGCCAATTGCCTTGTTTTCAAAAGTTACGCCGGCAGGATCATAATGCCATTCCGCTTCCCAATGAACTATACGGCCCGGTTCTGATTGAGCAGCATCTCTTCCTGTTACTTTAGGCAGATCTGTTTTACTGTCTTTGACTTCGCCATTCCCCATGTCGGCCATTACAGAGATAACTGCAAGATCATTCGGTTCCATCATGTTTGTGAATTCACTTTCTGGCAGGATTGATGTTGCCTCACCGCAATTCCTGTGAACATGAATATCGCCTGCAAACCAATCCGGAGGTTCGGGCCTACTACCCTGAGCTTCTGTCTCCTGATATGCTGATAATCCTAACATTACCAACAAGATACCTTTTAATAAAAAATTCTCCATGACTTTTCCCATAATGAATTTCATTTCAACTTTTCAACTCTCTTCAACTTTTCAGCTTTTCAACCCGAAATAACAACACTTCCCTTATTATGCTTAATAGTCAATGCAAAATCACCATTGCCAAGCTTCCTGAGAACATAACTGTCAATTTTCAGATCTTTCCCGGATGCTGTCTCTTTACCATTAATAGTTACAACAGATGGTTTGAAGGAGAGTCTCAGGTATTCGGTAGCATTATCACCTGTGGAATTATATCTTACTTCCTTATCACCGTACCTGACATTATTTAAGATCCCTTCAGAATACAGAATATGATCCTCACCCGGTGGAGCCCATTCCGGAATGGCTGCAAATGCATGATAAAACATTCTCGGGCATTCTCCGTAACAATCTGACCACCAGCTATTAATACCTTTACTTACCGGACTTTCAAAAGCCATTCCTGTCGAATCATTGCAATATGTAACCCAGTTAAGCGACCTGTATGCTTTTTCCCTGTACGATTCATCGCCTGAAACAGCATACCATCTGGCACATGCCGCTGCATACCTGGCTGTCTGGTAATCCATTTTATAATTAAAACTGTCCTGTTCCCCGACAATATTGGCTCCCCACATCGTTGAAGGTTCTCCGGCAGATGTGCGAAAAATGAAATTATCCTCTGTCCATTTGATCAGCTTTGGAATATCGCTCTTCCAATCCGGATCCAGACCGGGATAATCAAAAAGGCATAGTACAGCATTGCTTGCACTCAGATTGCTTTTATAAGTATTACTCCTTACGTCTGTATCTGAATGACCATCAGTCCAGTAACCAGTCTTCATGGGAAAATGAAGTATAAAATTGGAAACTTTCTCCATGGCATTCCTGTAAGCATCGACTTTACCAATATCCGCCTTGATCAGATGATCAAAAAGCATATAACAGCCTGTAAAGTTGGCCCCGTATGGTGCAGTGATTCTTCCGCTGTCCATAACTACACGATAAGGCCACACCGACTGTTCCGCATTTCCATCCTGTGCTTTTTCTGCAAGAAGATCAGCAACTTTCAGCGCGGCTGTAAGGTATTTTTCATTTTTCGTAAACAGGTACATTCTGAAATAGGTCAATCCCATTTCGCCGGCATGATCCACCTGTATTTCATGTAAGGCAAAACGTCCTGCACTTGTAAATCCCCTGAATAAAGTATCGCCGGCATTTGTTGTGGTATAGGGAAAATCATGCCAGGCAAATTCAGCCGGACTGGTTCCGTGTTCCAGTGTGTAATCAACAAAATCTGTTATTATGGTCATTACTGTGGTATCACCTGTGTAAGCGTAATACAGACGGGCCGATTCAAACCAGTTGGGAATCTTTTCACCTATATCGTTCATCCATGAATCAGGCAGTAATATATTGTTACTGTCTCTGAAGGCGCAATAAAAATAATATTGCGGATAATCTGATCTCGGATGAGGCCCAGGGGAGTTCGGAACCCTGGTTTTTATGAAATCCCAGCGCAGATGCAGAAAGTGATCATAGGCTTTCTCCTGTGGTGTAAACCAGGGGAGCAACTTATCCTGTTCATCCAGAACAATATTATGCGTACAGAAAATTTCATCCTGCACCATGGGAGAATGGTTGTTGCAGGAAAATAAAACTACAAGAAAGATCAGTATAATATATTTCATGCCATCGTGGATTTCATTTCTATCAAATAATTTTCAAATAACAGTAAATGTCGAATAGAATAAGTCAAAGGTGCAATGTTTTTTCATAAAGATTATTAATGTCTTTACTTTTTTGCTCTTGCATGCTTTTCGTTTAAAGAATTCAGGTTAAAATATGTTAATATTTGTTCTGTCTAAATAAAGATCATCAAATTATTATCAACTTTATATAAAAAGTTTTGTTATAACATTGAACATAAAATTATGACTCTCAGGATCTATCATCCGGAAATTTTCCAGGGCAACATGAAAAAAAAACACTATTTTGAAGGTTGGTATTATAAACATGTCACACACGATCTGAAACAGGTATGGTCATTTATCCCCGGTATCTCCCTGAATGACAAGGATCCTCATGCATTTATCCAGATAATTAACGGAATTACGGGAACATCCGATTATATCAGCTATCCGACGGAACAATTCACGTGGGATAAAAAAAAGCTTTATCTGAAAATAGGAGAATCTGTATTTACCGATAGCTACATAGACATCAATATTGAAAAAGGTGATCATAAAGTAACAGGAAGATTAACTTATCAGAATATCGTTAAGTACCCGAAGACCCTGTTATCACCGGGAATCATGGGATGGTATTCCTATGTTCCAACAATGGAATGCAAGCATGGTGTTGTCTCTGTGAATCACGACATTACAGGTTCATTGATAATAAACAATGTACATATAGATTTTAATGAAGGAAAAGGATACATTGAAAAAGACTGGGGGACCTCCTTTCCTGAAGCATGGTTATGGATTCAGGCAAATAATTTTAAAGAAAGAGATAGTTCCTTTAATTTTTCAATAGCAAAGATTCCATGGAGGGGCACATACTTCATCGGATTTATCGCCTTCCTTTTTTATAATAAAAAGTTCTTTCTTTTCAGCACCTATAATAATTCTATTATACATGAAATGAATCATTCATCGGATTCGATTACCGTTAAAATGAAGAACAGAAATGCCACACTTAAAGTCAGCACAAATAAAAGCACATTCGGAGAACTCAGAGCGCCTGTCTCAGGTCAGATGTCGAGGAGAATCAAAGAAAGCATCGACTCTGATGTCAGTATAAGTCTGTTTGACAGCAACAACACACTACTTTACACCGATTCAAGCAAAAGAGCCGGCCTTGAAGTAATTGATGAAATATTTAACTATGTACGGCAGTGACAATTATGGAATATGGAAAAACATTTTAAAAATATCATGGCAATTTTGACGCCTCCTGCATTCCATATGGTTGGTGATGGATTCAGGGTTCATAATTTTTTCCCGTCTCATCCTGAGATAGATGCATCACAAACTGATCCCTTCTTTCTCATGGATTACGGATCAAAATGGAATGTTCCGCCATCTGAAAAACCAAGGGGTGTGGGAGTTCATCCTCATCGCGGATTCGAAACAGTTACAATTGCCTATCACGGAAGAGTTGCCCATCATGACAGTGGCGGAAACAGCGGTGTTATAAATGAAGGTGATGTTCAGTGGATGACTGCAGGCAGCGGAGTACTGCACAAGGAATATCATGAAAAGGAATTCAGCAAAAAAGGCGGGACCTTTCAGATGGTTCAGATCTGGTTGAATCTGCCGTCGAAATACAAGATGACTCCTCCGAAATACCAGGCTATCGGGAATAAAAATATGCCGAGATTCTTGCTGGATGATAATAAAGGTCAGATTGAAATCATAGCCGGCGAGTATAAAACACTGAAAGGACCTGCATCAACATTCTCGCCTGTGACAATGCTGAATGCGAGACTTTCAAAAGGAGCCCGGGCTGAATTCAGGTTCAATGAAACATGCAACACAGGAATGCTGGCAGTTGAAGGAGATATTAAGATCAACAACCGTGAAATTGCGCATGAAGATCATTTTGTAATGTTTGGCAATGAGGGTGAAGATATTGTCATTGAGGCGCTTAAGGATTGTATTGTTCTCGTTATCAGCGGAAAGCCAATCAAGGAACCGATAGCTTCTTCAGGTCCTTTTGTTATGAATACTGAAGCTGAAATCAAACAGGCATATCAGGATTTCAGAAATGGGAAGTTCGGGTACCTGGAAGAATAGGCTGTGCCGAGCTCGCCAGCAGAAATGGACCCGGTTCTTCGCACCCTTTAGGGTTAAGGGGCTAACGAAGAACCGACGAAGCTAAGCTTTGGAGCTCGACGAAGTCATAATCAATGAGGTCGTTTGCGTGATCCCGATAGTCACATAAAAGTTAACTGATACAAATCATTATTAAAGAGTTTGTGATTTTATACATTTGAAAAAAAATTCAAATGGAATCAAAAACTGTATGTCCTTCCTGTACTGTAACAATGAGGCTTGTCAAGAGCGAGGATCTCAACCATCACGGAACCCTCTTTGCCGGCCGGACAGCCGAATGGTTCGTAGAATCAGGTTTTATTGCAGTAGCATCATTATTAAACCCTAAGTATGTTGTCTGCCTTAAGATCCACGGTATGTTCTTCACAAAACCTGCTGTTTCAGGTGATGTTCTGAAGTTTTCATCAAAAGCCGTGTATGCGGGAAATTCAAGTATTACAGCTTACATTCATGTTGAAAAGAATGGAGCTGACAAACCGCTTGTGAGTGGATTTGTTACTTTTATTCATGTGGATGAAAACACAAAACCTTCCCGGCATAATCTGGAGATCATCCCTGTGACTGAGGAAGACAAAATGCTGTATGAGGAAGCAAAGAACCTGCGTTCAAAATAGTCTGTTTAATCTATTCTCTGGTTTCCTTTTTATTCTTCCTGCCTTTAATAAAAAGATAGACAGCAAAAATAATACCCAGAGCGATAAGAATATGACCAAGGTATGGATAGATCTGATCCTTTATTTCAAATAAATAATAACCAATTACAGCCAGGATTATATTCCAGATACCTGCTCCCAGAACCGTATAAACTGTAAAATCGCGAAGATTCATTCTTGAAAGTCCTGCCGGAATGGAGATCAGCTGCCGTACAGCAGGAACCAGCCTGCCAATGAAAGTTGAGGATTTCCCATTTTTAATAAAGTAGTTCTCTGCATGGACAACCTTTTCTTTTGAGAGAAGCAGCATTTTTCCGAATCCGGAATTGGCAAATTTATATACAAGAGGCCTTCCGAGATATAATGCAAGAAAATAATTTACATACGCTCCAATAAGTGCTCCCACTGTGCCTGCCAGAACAACAAGAAAGATATTGAGCTCCCCCTGGGCTGCTTTCCATGCAGCAAACGGGATCACTGCTTCTGAAGGGAATGGAATAAATGAACTCTCAATAACCATAAGGAAACCAATAGTGAAGTAATTAAGATTGGCCATATACCAGTCGAGAAGCGAGTGAAAAAATTCCATAAAGTCTTAATTTCTAAAATTTCGGTAAAGGTAAACAAGATTTATCCTGAAAATAGGCACAGGTTAATTTATTCTGCTGATTCTTTTTGCAAGAGGCTGATCAATTGTAATAGGAACCTGTTCTTCAATTGTATTGCTGGAATCGAGTTGCAAAGCCTTAACATCTGAAATACAAAGCATCCTGGACAGTCCGTGCAGGGCAAGTGTGAAATTTTCAACTCCGGAAAGTTCGTAATCACGTGGCATGACCCTGTCAATCAGAACATATTTAAAATCGGCAGGAAGAGAATGTTTCTTAAGGGAGTCAAAGCTGCTGATAAGCATAATCTCTCCAGATGCCATCATATCTTCCAGTACCTCTTTAAAGTACAGGTTAATTTTAGGTTCAACCTTAAAACCGATGTTAAAATCGACTCTTATTAATACACCCGGAATAATATGTGTTACTTTATAATCGAACCGGTCTGGCTCATCACTTCTGTCAACATGAAGAAACCAGTAATTATCAGCCCTTTTAGGCTGTTTCTGGAATATGGAATAGATCACCTTTGACTCAACCTGCTCAAGCCTGTTTGCTTTTATAATGTAAACCAGGTTGGTGGCAGTTTTTGGTACTGATTCATCATTGGAGAGCTCTTTAAATAAATCAATATATTTATCGAGATAGGTAAAGGTAACATACATGTTTTTTAATTTCCTGCCAAAATACCAGCCATACATAAAAGTGAAAAAAAGAAATGACAGCATAATGGTGACCCATCCCCCATTATTGAATTTATACAGGTTGGCTATCAGGAAACTTCCTTCAATTGTGAGGAAAACCAGAATTAAGATCAGTATAATCCTGTGATTTACACCCTTCTGGTATAAATAATATGAAAGTAGCAAGGTGGTCATTATCATGGTTATCGTAATGGAAAGTCCATATGCGGCTTCCATATTCGATGATTTCCCGAAAAAGATAACTACACAGCTGCATGCCAGCCATAAAAACCAGTTCACATTAGGCACATACACCTGACCCTTCATAAAAGGAGGATATGAAATTTTCAGCTTAGGCCAGAAGTTCAGTGAAACTGCTTCACTGACAAGATTGTACGATCCCCGTATGAAAGCATGGCTTGCAATAACAGCTGCGGTGGCGGCAATCAGTATTCCGGGAATCAGAAACCACTGTGGCATAATGCCAAAAAATGGATTGATGCCTGTTTCAAGTCCACCTTTCATTATCAGCCATGCACCCTGCCCAAAATAGTTTAGCAGCAGGGCTATTTTAACAAAAATCCAGGTTGTTCTGATATTTCTCAAACCTACACGTCCAAGATCGGAATACAAAGCCTCTGCGCCTGTTGTTGAAAGAAATACTGCGCCGAGAAGAATAAATCCTCCCGGGTATTCTGCTAAAAATCTGTATGCATATTCCGGATTAAAAGCTTTAAGTATTTCGGGATGCTGAAGTAATTGTGAAAAACCAAGAGCTGCAATCATTGTAAACCATATGATCATCAACGGTCCAAATGATTTTCCGATAGTACCGAACTTCTGCATAATAAATAATATGCCGAAGATTAAAAGTACAATAGCTATTACAGGCGTTCCGGGATAAAATAACTTAAAACCTTCAATTGAGGAGGTTACAGTAATTGCCGGAGTTATGACACCATCGGCCAGCAAAGCACTTGCACCAATCATGGTAAGGATTGCAGCCCATGATGATTTTCTTTTCATCAGGGCAAAAAGGGCAAAGATGCCTCCCTCTCCCTTATTGTTTACTTTCAGTGTTATTAAAACATATTTGATTGTTGTCTGAAGAGTAAGTGTCCAGAAAATCAATGATAGTGATCCGAAGATCAGAAGCTCATTGAATTCTGACCCTGCCGATATGATAGCCTTCATAACATACAGGGGGCTTGTGCCCAGACCACCAAATACAATCCCAAGTGTCAGCATGACACCCGGCATAGACAGTTTGTTAATATTCAGATTATTATATTTACCGTTCATGGCCTGAAATTGAACAAAAAACGGCCTAAGTTAGCAATTAACTTTTTAACCTGCAGTTTAATGGAATAATTTTTATTAAATGTATCTTTGAGAACACCAATGTGATCAGAACAGCTATTAACTGACTTCAGAAAGATGCTAAAACTTTTTCATTTCAGATACGGGAATACTTTCCTGTTAATGCTCATATTGTTTTTTTCTTTTCTGACTGTCAGATGTCAGGACAATAACAAAATTTCCTTTCTGTTCATTGGCGACATCATGGGTCATGATGAACAGATCTGGTCAGCCGAAGACAGACAAAGTCATACCTTCGATTATAATGAGGTATTCGGGTATGTTAAGCCCCTGATTTCCGAAGCTGATATTGCTGTAGCAAATTTTGAAGTCACTCTTGCCGGACAACCCTACATGGGATATCCTCAATTCAGTTCTCCTGCTGCGCTTGCACTTGCATGTAAAAACGCAGGAGTCGATTACCTGACAACCGCCAATAACCATTCTGCTGACCGCGGGAAAGACGGGATAATCAATACTATACACCGGCTTGACAGCCTGGGAATAGGACATACGGGAACATTTGTTGATTCATTGTCAAGGATGAACCACTCCCCACTGATGATAACAAAAAAAGGAGCATCGATTGCCTTACTGAATTATACCTATGGAACAAACGGAATATCAGTTCCTGAACCTGCAATTGTTAATATACTTGATAAAGAATTGATTACCAAAGACATACAAAATGCCAGGAATAAAAGTGCTGATCTTGTCATCCTGTTCCTGCACTGGGGTACGGAATATGACACTGTACCATCAGAATACCAGTCTGAACTTGCAGATTATTTCTTTTCAGCCGGTGCTGACCTGGTAATAGGTTCACATCCTCATGTTCTTCAGAAAATGGTCTGGTCAAAAAATGATCCACCAGAAAAAGATGAATTAACAGTCTATTCGCTTGGCAACTTTGTTTCAAATCAGAGACGCCCTAAAACTGATGGCGGTTCAATGGTCAGGGTTGAATTTACGAAAAGTCATGATTCCTATAAAATTACAGATGCAGGATATTACCTGACATGGGTATATACCCCGATTGAGAAATACAGAAAGAAATATTTTATTCTTCCATGTCCTGAGTTTGAAAACAATCCTGCTTTTTTCAAAAACCCTGATGATTACAACCTTATGAAAAAATTCATCAATGAATCACGGGCTCTGCTAAACGGACAAAATATCAATGTAAAGGAAATAATACCTTCATTTTCTGAAGCTGGTTTTTAACGATATTTGTTATATAATTGCAAGATATTGAATATGTATAATGACTAAAACTAAAAGATGAACGATTCAATAGCCCTTCTTTCAGTAACCGCCATCTCAATTGGTTTTCTCCATACAATCCTTGGACCTGATCATTATTTACCCTTTATTGTGCTCAGTCAGGCAAAGAAATGGTCGCTCAGGAAAACCATGATAATAACTTTCTTTTGCGGCCTTGGACATGTCGTGAGCTCAGTAGTGCTTGGACTGGTTGGTATTGCTGTGGGCATTTCTGTTTCAAAGCTGGTAAATGTTGAATCATTCCGCGGCAATATCGCAGCATGGCTATTCATAGCATTCGGACTGGTTTACATGATCATAAGTGTCAGAAACCTTATTAAAAACAGGAAACACACACATTCACATTTCCATTTAGGAGGTGAAAAGCATCTGCATGAACATGATCATCATAAAGATCATACTCATATTCACCAGGATGAAGTTGTAAAAACCACTCCATGGATCCTCTTCCTGATCTTCGTTTTCGGACCATGTGAACCGCTGATACCGATTCTGATGTATCCTGCTGCTGAAAATAATTTTGCAGGATCTGTACTGGTGTCAATACTCTTTTCTGTAGTTACAATTGGCACAATGATGTCTGTGGTTCTTGCATTCAAACTGGGACTGAACAGGATAAATCTTAAACCTGTCGAAAAATACAGCCATCTGATAGCAGGAGCAACAATTTTCTTCTCAGGCCTTGCTATTCAGTTCCTTGGTCTGTAAATTCATCCGTACTTTGCAGTCCAATATTTTCATCATATGACCGGAATTATTGAATTTGATGCTTTTTCTTTTTGGCATCATGAGTGCTGTATCCCTGCCTCTTGGCGCAATGCTTGCTTTGAAATGGACACCAAAACCAAGAATCCTGGCATCATTTATGGCTATTGGTGCGGGAGCCCTGCTTGCAGCTCTGACGATTGATCTTGTTGCTGTTTCTGTCAGCAAGGGACATTTCTACCCGCTTGCCATCGGAATGATAATTGGCGGAATATTTTTTGTTTCACTTGATAAGCTGGTCAACAGCCATGGTGGATTCCTCCGTAAAACAGCTACAATACTTACCCATATAAGCTGAAGAATGGTATTCAGAAGCCCTTAAGCACTTTACACAAAAGAAATCTGATATTACACTATCAGATGTAAATGAGGAGATTGCAGAACACAAGAATCCATCCATGGCTATATGGATGGGAATAATGCTTGATGGCATTCCTGAATCTTTTGTAATCGGTTCCAGTCTTCTCCTTCATCCCACAATGAGCCTTTCCTTGCTGGCAGGACTTTTCATATCGAACTTTCCAGAAGCACTTTCAAGTTCGGTAGGTATGAGAAATCAAAAAATGTCAAACCGCAGGATCCTGTTAATGTGGTCTTCAATAATGATAGTGACCGGTGCCGGAGCATACTTTGGAAATATATTTTTTGTAAATGTATCTGCCGGAACATTTGCCCTTGTCGATGGGATGGCTGCTGGTGCCATGCTCACGATGATTGCAGAAACAATGCTTCCTGAAGCCTTTCATATTGGAGGATCTGTCACAGGCTTATCGGCACTGGGTGGATTCCTGCTGACATTATTATTTAAGGTGATTGGAGAATAACTGTAAGAAGAAGAGAATGATCATGTAACGGTCATAAATCTTCCACAATTTGTAATTTAATTACTAGCTTTGCATAAAATTAAACTGCACGCATGAACTACGATTATAATACACAAAGAAAGAGGATGGCTTTGCCTGAGTACGGGAGAAACGTTCAGAAAATGGTTGATCACATTAAGACTATTGAAGACCGTGATGAGAGAAACCGTGCAGCAAAAACAATAATTCAGATTATGGGCAATCTGAATCCCCACCTTCGCGATATCGGAGATTTTAAGCATAAATTATGGGATCATCTTGCCCTGATTGCTAATTTCGAGCTTGACATTGATTCACCATATGACGTACCTGAGCCTTCAAAATTCGTTGAAAAACCAAAACAGGTTCCTTACCAGCAGGGGGGGATAAAATATCTTCATTATGGCCGCATAATAGAGCTGATGATCAATGCAGCTTCAGAAATGGAAGACGGCGATGAGAAGGAATATCTTACTAATCTCATTGTCAACCAGATGAAAAAGTCATATATTACCTGGAACAGGGGACAGGTAGCTGATGAGGTGATTATCGATAATCTTAAGACACTATCGAGGGGCAGGCTTAAAATAACAGAGGGAGTAAAGATCCTTGAGGTAAGAGAGCTCATTCCTCCCGTTAAAAGAAAACCAATGGGAAAACCTCACGGAAAACAGCAAAACAATAAGTTCATTAAGAAAAAAGGATACAGCAGACATTAATGGCAACTTTTATTGTCAATGGAGGAAGATCGCTGAAAGGGGAAATAACGCCACAGGGAGCCAAAAACGAAGCGCTTCAGGTTATTTGTGCAACTCTCCTCACCACCGAAAAAATTACTTTAAAAAATATTCCCGACATTATTGACGTCCGTAAGCTGATAGATCTTATTGGCTCAATGGGTGTGAAAATTACCCATGAATCCGATTCAGTTACAAGCTTTGAAGCAACCAGTGTTGATCTCGATTACCTTCAAACTCCGGAATTCAGATCACAGAGTTCCAGCCTGAGAGGTTCAATCATGATAGTAGGTCCGCTTCTGGCACGGTTCGGGAAGGCTTTTATCCCCAAACCGGGAGGTGACAAAATCGGACGCCGCCGGGTTGATACCCATTTCCAGGGATTTCAAAAACTGGGAGCCAGATTCGAATTCGACACATCCGATCCATTCTTTAAAGTTGAAGCTCCTTCATTAACAGGAACTTACATACACCTCGATGAAGCTTCGGTAACAGGTACTGCCAATATAATAATGGCTGCAGTTCTTGCGAAAGGGCGTACAACGATTTATAATGCTGCCTGTGAGCCATATATACAGCAGCTCTGCCGGATGCTGGTTTCAATGGGGGCACGGATCGAGGGAATCGGATCAAATTTGCTTTATATAGATGGGGTGAGCAGTCTTGCAGGTTGTGTCCATACCATTCTTCCCGATATGATCGAAATAGGATCTTTCATCGGTATGGCTGCAATGACAGGATCTGAAATAACTATTAAAAATACTTCCTACGATAACCTGGGGATCATACCGGATTCATTCTGCCGTCTGGGGATAAAGCTTGAAAGAAGAGGTGATGATATATACATCCCCACCCAGGAACATTATGAGATTGAAACATTTATTGATGGATCGATAATGACTATCTCGGATGCTATCTGGCCCGGTCTGACCCCTGATCTTCTGAGTGTTTTCCTTGTTACAGCAACGCAGGCAAAAGGCGCAGTGCTTATTCACCAGAAAATGTTTGAAAGCCGTCTGTTCTTTGTCGACAAGCTGATTGACATGGGAGCACAGATAATTTTATGTGATCCTCACCGGGCAACAGTTATCGGGCAGAATAATATGATAAAATTAAAGGGCACGGTAATGTCTTCACCCGATATCAGGGCAGGCGTTGCCCTGCTGATCGCTGCTCTTTCTGCAGAAGGCAGAAGTGTTATACATAACATAGAGCAGATCGACAGAGGTTATCAGAACATAGATACGCGTCTTAATGCACTTGGTGCAGATATTACCAGGCTTTAGAAGTAGTAAAAGCTGTATAGGCAGTAAAAGCTGTATAGGCAGTAAAAGCACTATTTTACAAGGCTCTAAATTTCTGCCAAATTGGCAATATCGGGTATTGGCAGGTATTTTGTTAAGAATATGTTTAAAAACTGAAAAAAACAGTTAGTGATGATGAAGAAAAAGACACAGGTTACCGATGAGGAGCATCGGAGAGAAACTGATAAAACAACTGGGTATAAAGAGAATAGTCAGAATATGGAGGCAAATAAAAGCATTGAAGCTGATATTCAACCTTCAGAAGAAAATAACAATACCGCTGCCGGAAATATTTCTGCAGGTGAAGTGACTGACAAAGTTGTCGATGTATTAAATGCAACTGAAGAAAAACTGGCAGACCTTCAGGATAAGTATGTTCGTTTATCTGCGGAATTTGACAACTACCGGAAAAGAACGTTGCGCGAGAAAATGGACATGGTTAAATATTCAGGCGAAGATATTCTTCTCAAGATTCTTCCGTTTATGGATGATTTTGACAGGGCTTTGTCACATATGGATGTTATTACTGACTGTGCTGCAATGAAAAGCGGTATTGAACTTATTTACAGCAAATTAAATGATTTTTTAAAGCAGAATGGAGTAAAGGAAATAGAATCGGTTAATAGTGATTTCAATGTCGATCTTCATGAAGCTGTTGCAAAGGTGCCGGTGATTGAGAAAGATAAAAAAGGCAAAGTTATTGATGTGATTCAGAAAGGTTATTTCCTTCAGGATAAAGTAATTCGATTTTCAAAAGTGGTTGTTGGTGAATAATTTACATAAAAATTAAAGAGGGATGGAGAAGAGAGATTATTATGAAGTGCTTGGTGTTCCGAGAGAGGCGACTAAAGACCAGATTAAAAAAGCCTACAGGAAACAGGCACTGAAATATCATCCTGACAAAAATCCCGGAGATAAAAAGTCTGAGGAAAACTTCAAGGAGGCCGCAGAAGCCTATGAAGTCCTGAGCAGTGATGAAAAAAAGACCCGTTATGACCGTTATGGACATGCTGGTGTCGGAGGTGCCGCAAGCAACTTCGGAGGCCAGGGTATGACTATGGAAGATATTTTCTCCTCCTTTGGGGATATTTTTGGTGATGCATTCGGAGGATTCGGAGGTGGCGGACGTCGCGGTGGACGAAGAGTTAATAAAGGAAGCAATCTCCGCGTAAAGGTTAAGGTCAATCTTCAGGAAATTGCAACAGGCACCGAGAAAAAAATCAAGGTTAATAAGTATAATACCTGCACTGAATGTGACGGTACGGGTGCTGCTGATCCTTCAGATATAGTTACATGCCAGACCTGTCACGGTTCGGGCCATGTTACACGACTGACAAATACAATGCTTGGCCAGATGCAGACAACGTCAGCCTGTCCTTCATGTGGGGGCGAAGGCAGGACAATAACCAAAAAATGCAGTGTCTGCTATGGAGAGGGTATAGTTCAGAAAGAAGAAATTATAAAGATCAATATACCGGCAGGAGTTGGAAAAGGAATGCAGATGACCGTCTCCGGTAAGGGAAACGCCCCAAGGAGAGGCGGCATAAATGGAGATCTTCTGGTAGTAATTGATGAAGAAGATCATCCTGAACTGATAAGAGAGGGCAATGATTTGATATACAATCTTTTCATTTCTATACCTGATGCTATTCTGGGCACTCAAGTCGAAGTACCGACAGTGGACAATAATGTTAAAATAAAAATAGAACCGGGCACACAACCAGGAAGGATACTCAGGCTTCGTGGCAAGGGACTTCCTGAAGTCAACGGCTACGGCAAAGGTGACCTTCTGGTGAACGTTAATGTATGGATACCCAAAAGCCTGAACAAGGATGAACTTAAAACCTTTGAGAGATTAAAGGATTCTGATTCATTTACTCCTGATCCGGATAAAAATGATAAGGGATTCTTTGAAAGGATGAAAGGTTATTTTGAGCAGTGATTTCTAAATTTCAGGCCATAACAATGGTCCTGAATAACTCCGTGATTCAAAAGTGTAATTAATAAAGTCTTACACTGGAATCACGGAGTTTTTTTATATTTACAATCGTTTAAACATCAAAATTATAATTTTCTTATGGCACTTTTCGAAGCAATAAATGTTACAAAACAATACAGCAATCATCTGGCACTTGATAAGGTCAGCATTTCTGTACCTGAACAATGCATTTATGGCCTGCTAGGGCCAAATGGTGCAGGAAAAACAACATTGATCAGGATAATCAACCAGATAACCGGACCAGATTCAGGTGAGCTGTTTCTGAACGGTAAAAAACTATCTCCGGAAGATGTTCAGCTTATAGGATATCTCCCCGAAGAAAGAGGACTGTACAAAAAAATGAAGGTTGGAGAACAGGCTTTGTATTTTGCACAGCTTAAAGGCCTTTCCAGATCCGAGGCAATGAAAAGACTCAGATACTGGTTCAAAAAACTCGAAATTATCGACTGGTGGGGCAAAAAAGTCGAAGAATTATCAAAAGGTATGCAACAGAAAGTTCAATTTGTAACAACCGTGCTTCATGAGCCCAAGCTTCTCATTTTTGATGAGCCGTTTACAGGGTTTGATCCCCTGAATACCAATATCATCAAAAAGGAAATCTTATTCCTCAGGGAAAGAGGAGCCACAATAATATTTTCAACCCATAACATGGAATCTGTTGAAGAGCTTTGCGACAATATCACTCTTATCGACAAAGCCAAAACTATTCTCGAAGGAAGCGTTAATGAGATCAGAAGCCAGTGGGCTGCGCATGAATATGACCTTGTATTTGACGGAGATGTAAATATCAATGAAAATTCACATTACACTATTCTGAACAGCCAGAAGGAAAATAACAAGAGCATTATCCGTCTGAAGACAAAAAGCGATGTGCAGACAAATACAATCCTTCAGAATTTCATGACAGCGGGCAGCATCATTTCTTTTAATCCTGCTCTTCCCTCAATGAACGAGATATTCATCAGGGTAATTGAAACCCGTAATTAAATCCTTTAATAAGTAAATAGTTTATTATGAACAAGATATCGGTTATCATTAAAAGAGAATATGTTACAAGGGTAAGAAAAAAATCATTTATCATAATGACAATTCTTGCACCTCTTCTCATGGCAGCTATTGTGATCCTGCCAACTGCCCTTATGATGGGTCAGGATGGTGACTTTAAAAAGATTGCTGTTATTGAAGATCATTCTGATCTCTTCAGAGGTGCACTGAAAAATACAAATGAAATTGAGTTTGTCTACCAGGAAAATAAATCAGTTGATGAGCTGAAAAAATCATTTGAAAGAGATGGATATTACGGAATACTTTATATTTCACCCGAAGTAGTCAATACACCAAATGCCATTCAGCTCATTTCAAAACAACAACCACCTATAGGACTTCTCGACCACATCGAAAATTCACTCAAGAAAGAAATTGAAAAGCAAAAGCTTGTTGCATATCAGATTGATAATCTCGATGAAATAATGAAGAATGTCGAGACTAATGTATCAGTACAGACCATAAAGATTGATGATGCGGGAGTTGTAAAAGAAACGAGTACTGGCATAGCTATGGCTGTAGCATATATACTTGGTTTTCTGATGTATATGCTTGTATTTATATTCGGCGCACAGGTTATGAGGGGCGTCATCGAAGAAAAGACAAGCAGGGTTGTAGAGGTGATAATTTCTTCTGTCAGACCCATCCAGCTTATGATGGGCAAAATAATTGGCATTGCCCTTGTAGGTCTTACTCAGTTCCTGATTTGGATCTTTCTGACCATCGCAGTTGTGGCTTTTGTTAAAGGAACAATTCTTCCCGAAACTGATATTGCAAAATTAACTGAGAGTTCCCAGAGCTTAATGTCATCTTATAACACTCCATCAGAAACAATGCAGACATCAGAGATTTCTCCGGAAATGGCTGAGTTCTCGAGGTTGTTTGATAACGCCATGAGCCAGCCCTGGGGATTGATAATAATTTTGTTCATTTTTTACTTTATTACAGGTTACCTGTTGTATGCTTCAGTTTTTGCTGCTATTGGTTCTGCTGTAGATAATGAAACTGAAACTCAGCAATTTATGCTGCCGGTGACAATTCCCATAATTCTTGCCCTTATGGTGGCAATGGGTACAATGCAAAATCCTGAAAGCTCGCTTTCATTCTGGTTCTCATTGATACCCCTCACCTCTCCTATTGTAATGATGGCCCGTATTCCATTTGGTGTACCATATTGGCAAATAGCACTTTCAATGGCGTTAATGTTAGTCACATTTGTTGCATTCGTCTGGATGGCTGCCAAAATATACCGCACAGGCATTCTCATGTACGGTAAGAAATCATCATGGAAAGAAGTGTGGAAATGGTTGAGGTATAGCGGATGAGGGGTGAGGAATGAGGAGTGAGGAATGAGGGTGCCTTTGTGCCTCTTGTGGCAAAAAGAAAAGAGAGAAATACAAAATAAAAGCTAATTATGTCCAGGATTCTTGTGATTGACGACGAAAGAGCTATCCGGAACACTTTGAAGGAGGTTCTTGAATATGAAAAATATGAGGTTGACCTTGCTGAAGATGGTCCGAAAGGATTGGAAATGTTCGCTTCAAATGCTTATGATATAGTACTTTGTGATATCAAGATGGCTAAAATGGATGGCATTGAAGTGCTTGGGAAAATATTCGAAGAGTCGAGCCATACACCTGTAGTAATGATATCGGGTCATGGAAATATTGATACTGCGGTTGAGGCAATAAAAAAGGGAGCATACGATTTCCTTGAAAAACCGCTCGACCTGAACAGGCTCCTTATCACAATACGCAATGCAATTGATAAATCAACGCTAATTACTCAAACGCAGGTGCTTAAGAATAAGGTGAGCAAAATGTACGAGATCATTGGTCAGTCAGAAGCTATTGAAAAGGTTAAAAGCATGATCGACCGGGTCGCTTCCACTGAAGCACGGGTGCTGATTACAGGAGCCAACGGCACCGGAAAAGAACTTGTTGCTCACCAGATCCATGAAAAAAGCAACAGGGCAAAAAATGCCTTCGTTGAAGTGAACTGTGCGGCCATACCTTCAGAACTAATTGAAAGTGAATTATTTGGACATGAAAAAGGCTCATTCACCTCAGCAATTAAACAAAGAATTGGCAAGTTTGAACAGGCAAATGGTGGTACCCTGTTCCTTGATGAGATAGGCGATATGAGCCTCTCTGCCCAGGCAAAAGTCTTAAGAGCCCTCCAGGAAAATAAAATTACACGTGTCGGTTCAGATAAGGATATACATGTTAATGTAAGGGTGATAACCGCTACAAATAAGAATATCAGAAAAGAAATTGAAGAGAATGCATTCCGCGAAGATCTCTATCACAGGCTTAGTGTTATTCTGATACATGTCCCTTCACTCAATGAAAGGGAAGAAGATATTCCCCTTCTTGCAGAGCATTTCAATTCTCTGATATGCAATGAATACGGGATGAGCAAAAGACTTATCAGGCCTGATGCAATCATGGAACTTCAGAAAATAAAATGGACAGGAAATATCAGGGAATTCAGGAATGTTCTGGAAAGGCTGATAATCCTGTGTCCCAATGAAATTACCGGGAATGATGTTCTTGCATATGCCAAACCTGTTTCGGGAAGCAATATATAATCATGGTCAGGATAGAAAAAGACTCTCTCGGCAAAAAGGAAATTCCTTTTGAAGCTTTATTTGGAATCCATGCGGTAAGAGCAAGGGAAAACTTTCCTTATGTATCGCCTTTTTCTTTCGACTGGTACAAAGCCGTGGGAATCACCAAACTTGCCTGCTATAATACTTACATTAAATTCCATGATGCTGCCATTGAAAAATATGGACAGATTCCCCTGGTAAAAATCACTCAGGAAGTTCTCGATGCTCTTTGTGAATCCGCGAATGAGATAGCAGAAGGAAAATACTTCAATCAGTTTATTGTTCCGGCAATTCAGGGGGGCGCGGGAACAAGTATTAACATGAATATCAATGAAATAATTGCAAACTCTGCACTTTTGAAGCTTGGTCATACATGCGGTGACTATGATTACATTGATCCTACAAGAGATGCAAATATTTATCAATCCACCAACGATGTAATTCCTACGGCTCTTACCGTTGCTGTTATGAAGCTTATGCTGAAGCTCGAAGACCATATAAACAGGCTAAGGCAAAAGACCGAGGAATTTGAAAAAAGCAAAAGGGAAAAGCTTCGACAGGGGTTTACCCAGATGCAAGAGGCAGTACCTACATCATTCGGCATCCTCTTCAGTACATATAACGAAGCATTGTCGCGCGACTGGTGGAGGGTCTCAAAATGCTCGGAAAGAGTAAAACAGGTAAACCTGGGAGGGGGAGCTATCGGAACAGGATTGTCGATTCCGCGGTTCTTTGTAATGGAAGTAGTACCCGAATTGCGGAGGTTAACAGGACTTCCACTGGCACATAGCGAAAATTTACCTGATGTAACCAGCAATCAGGATAAGTTGGTCGAGATTCACGCAACCCTTAAAGCCCATGCTGTTAACCTTGAAAAGATGTCTTCTGATTTACGTCTTCTTGCATCAGACATTTCAGGTGATAAAATTCTTTCAATACCGGAAAAGCAGGTAGGCAGTTCGATTATGCCCGGTAAGATTAATCCGGTGATACCCGAATTTGTTGTATCTGCTGCACATAAGATTTATTCAAATGATATGCTTGTTACATCTCTCTGTGGTCAGGGAACACTGGAATTGAATGCATATCTGCCGGTTATAGGTAATGCAATCCTCGAAAGTCTCAACCTGCTTATTGCGTGCAATATAACGCTTCTTGAAAATCTTTTTGACGGAATAGCCCTCAATGAAGATGTTGCCTATAATAAGCTCATAAGCAGTCCATCTGTGACAACAGCACTTATTCCGTATATCGGTTACCATAAAGCAGCAGAAGTTGCCGCAATCATGAAAAGAAGGAAACTGGATATCTTTGAAGCCAATGACCAGCTGAAAGCAGTAGATGGTGATAAGCTCAAAATAATCCTTCAGCCCGGAAATCTTCTCAAACTGGGTTTTTCCATTGATGATCTGAAACCGTAAGGTGAATAGCAGTTAAGGAGCCGCCTGAATCTGTTAAGCTAAGGCTCTAACCATAAAAATTGCTAATTTTACTGCAAATTTTTCCTCTCATGACTAAAGGAAGAGAATCAAAACCGCATATTGGCATTTTCGGAAGGCGCAACAATGGAAAAAGCAGCCTCATCAATTGCCTGGCAGGACAGGATATAGCAATAGTCTCCGATCATCCCGGAACTACTACTGATCCGGTAAAAAAATCATTTGAGATAACCGGTTTCGGTCCTGTGATTCTTATAGACACTGCCGGTATTGACGATTCAGGTGAACTCGGACAAAAAAGAATAGAAAAAACCCTCAGGATTATTAACATAATTGATCTCGCAATACTTGTTGTAACTCATAATTCATGGGGCGATTTTGAAGATAATCTTCTTAAGAAATTCAATGAAACCGATATACCATATATTATAGTACATAGCAAATCGGATATTCAGGAGCCTTCCGGAGAATTCATCAGTAAAGTAAAGATCAGAGCCAATAGCAATCTTCTCGAATTCTCTGTTACTGATAAAAGGAATTTTGAGGAGCTCATAGAGCTTATACGGACAACCATTCCGGAAAAATCCTGGAAAAATCCTTCCCTTCTTGGTGACCTGATTTCTTATGGCGATATAGTTCTTCTTATTACACCGATCGATGTTGAGGCTCCTGCAGGCCGCCTTATTCTCCCGCAGGTACAAGCTATAAGGGATATACTTGACAATGATGCAGTTGCAATAATATTAAAGGAAAGGGAAGTAGATGCTTTTCTGAAAAAAACCATGATCAGACCTGCTCTCGTTGTCACCGATTCACAGGTGTTTGCAAAGGCCGACGCATCAATTCCTCCGGGAATTCCCCTGACAAGCTTCAGCATCATGCTTGCACGCTATAAGGGTGACTTTGAAAACTATTTGAAAGGAACGCCCAGTATCTCGGAACTAAAGGACGGGGACAGGGTTTTGCTTCTTGAATCCTGCACTCATCATGTTTCGTGCGATGATATAGGAAGGACAAAAATTCCACGGTGGATCAATAACTTCACAGGAAAAAACATCGTTTATGATATGGTTGCCGGGCTTGACATTCTTCCAAGACCGATTTCGGAATATTCGCTTGTTATACAATGCGGTGGCTGCATGATAACACGGAAGCAACTTTACAACAGGTTGCAGGCAGCTGTTGATGCCGGCGTACCAGTGACTAACTACGGTATGGCAATTGCCTATGTGCAGGGTATATATAAACGGGCGATCGCACCGTTTGTAAAGGAAGATAAGGAGCACACATATTTGTAACCGGAATTAAATCCCCTATTATTTTAATTAGTTCCACCGTTCTACGATCACCGGATCTTCAAGCAACCCGAATGGAATAATACAATAATCATCCCTCCAGATATTCGTGCTTCCATCTGCTTTCAACCGCAGATCATACCAATTCTCTTCACCTGACCGCCTGGTTGTCCACGTACTTCTGCCTGTAAAGCTCTCAGGTGAAAGGGCTATTAGTTCACCCTCAGCATTATGATGAGGTCCCAGCAGGTTACGAAGGGAATTTACCATGGTAATGCTTATTGAATTGCTTCCTTCCTGTATAGCATCTGTAATATCAACTTCCCATGGAGACCATGCTAAAGGCGGCTTATCAATACCATTAATATTCACTTTGAGTATGATTGCTTCACTTAACGGGAACTTAAGAACATACGCTTTGTTCTTATCAATACCGGTAAGATCAAAACTTTTTTCAATAAGAAAACTGCCATTATAGAATGGGTATCCCTGCCCTGAAAGATCTCCGCTGAACGCAGCTTTTTCATCAGTAACAGTAAATTCAGTAAAATGATTTACCGGTTTAGGTACAAGGAATCCCCGGGCATTTCGCTGTGAAGGTTCTGAAGGGCCGGTAAACCTTTCACCTCTTACAGCAAAATCTCCTGTGAGATAAATACTTTCAATTTCGCTTCCATAACGTTCAAAAGGATCGCGGCTATCAGGCACTGGAGCCTTATAATCGAGATAAAGTTTAATCGAGTTATTGCCTTTTTTTATTGCAGGGGTTACATCAGTTGTTTTGAAAGACATATCCCTGTAAAATGCCAAACCATCATAATTTACAGGCATACCGTTTACCTCAATTTTTGAAAACATCTCCGGTTGCTCAAGTACCAGATTGCTTGATGATGGTAAAGCATCAGCTTTAAAATCAAAGGCAAGGATAAGAGATCCGTTAAAGTTATTTTTTGTGAACCTTTCATGTATCCCGATTACAGGTTCAGGCTTGCTGAATGTTTTTCCATCATCAGTGGAATAACGGGCGAAATCGAGCGTTAAAGCATTAACATCCTGACGTTTACCATTCCAATCTCCTTCTAAAGCGATAATCTCCTTTTCATTGAGGGGGATTGTATAGTCGCCCGAGTTAACTGACCCATCTACAAGATCCCTGTCTGTAAGAATATAGCTTTGGGCAGGATGAAGCAATAATTCATAACCATTGTCATTCCTAATTGTGTAACTCTTACCTGATGAAGGATCAAGGAGCACAATGTTTTCAGGATGATCACTAAAATTTATTTTACATCTGATTAAATTCATCCTGGAAATATTGGTTACCTGTAGAATAGGTTTACTATTTGATATTCTGCGACTTATCCATACATCTTCCGGAGTTTCTCCCGTTACGATGACCATCGGAGCAACCTCATTCTTTATTATAACCGCATAATCCTCAGTGTTTGCAAGTATGACAGCCTCCCTTAATTCCTTTAATTTTTTTTCATCCCTTATACCATCAATATAGTCAGGCATACTCACGGCAATTATCTTTCCTCCTTTTTCTGCAAATTTCAGAATCAGATCGACTGTCGATTGTCTTATGGTTAGCATAAAAGGAAGAATGACTGCTTTGTAGGATTGCTCTCCCACCAGGATCATATTACCTTCAACAGATCCTTTTTCAGCAATTACCTGTTCATCTCCAAGATCATAATCACGCTGGTTTTCCTGAAGTGTTTCCAGCAGATTCATATAATCCGAATTTCTTGAAGAAGAGGACTTGAGTTGAAGTGAACCCTCAATATATTCGCTTTCAAGAGGATGAATAACCAGAAATTCAGCAGCATATTTTCCAATAGTGCTCATATAACAGAGCCTGGCCGTATAATCCTCCAAAAGTTTATTGTATTGCCAGTACGGTTGCTGAAAGCTCAGCGTCGGAGGATAGTCTCTTTTTCTTGTGCCTTTCATACTGTAAAGCGCCAGGTGCGGACACAGATGATTGATTCCGGTCAGAGTATGCCATGAGGCAATCCATAAACGGTCCTCGAAGTTCATATTCTGACCACTGATGCCGTAAGCTTCAGATAATCTTCGTGTTATTCCATATTGATTTGAAACTGAAGATATTGACCGTGAAGCGTTCAATGCTCCGTCAATATGCAAGCCAAGATGATCCAATCCCGGCTGTTGCATATTTCTGCTCTGCATCATAAGATTGCCAACATTATTTCGCACGCTTGTAAAACTTTCTTCCCCATTGTAATGTCCTGTAAACATCATATTGTTTGCAACGCAATAATCACCGATTTGCTTGCTGAAACTTGTCTCAAACTGTTTTGACAGGGTGCGGTAGTAATCAAGTCTTACCTTTTCATATCCGGGCAGTGTATCGTACAAAGCAGCTATAACCGGCAGGAGGTCGTACCCGTTATCTTTTTTAAACACCTCAATCAATACCTGCGAAAATGGAAGCACGCCATCATGTTCTACATCATCGGACGATGGAAATAGTTGTGGTTCATCGGTAAAAACACCAAGTGCTGAATGTCCAAAGTTTTCTTTGTAACGTTCAGCATAGGGTGTATAGCTTGATTCAATAAACTCCTTAACTGTTGCCGGATTCAGAAGGTCAACATAGGATGTACCATTAAACCAGGCACTTCCGCTTTTAGTTTTATACAACAAATAAAAAAAGGAACTATCCTGATTGAGTATCTCTGCATTTTCAGGAACTGCCTTTGATCTTTTCAGCCTCATCAGGCACCGTGCACGATAATCTTCATTTTTTAGTGGAACAAGCCCTCCTGCAAAGCCGCTTGGCCACTTATCTTCATCATAAAACCATGCATATGTATCAGTTCTTTTACAAGCTTCCATACCGGCATCCATGGCTTTCCACCAGTCGCTACCCAGATATTCTGTGAGCAATCCCGTCCTGCTATGAAGGTACACACCTCCATATCCACCCTTTGCAAATTCTGTTATCTGCCTGTCAATCTCGGCTGAATCGAGCAGGTCATTAAGGGAATAGAACGGAACCGACCTGTAATTTTTGGAAGGGTCCTTAAATTCAGTGAAACTGATCTTGTCAGATACCTTATTATATTCATTGGTATCTTTGTTTTCTTGTGTGCATGCCGTTAAAAGGAATAATAGAGGAAGAAAGTACTTTTTCATATCAGTCAGGGTTGATAAGTAAAAGTAAGAAAATTATTATTGAAATCCATAACCGCAAAGTTGCGCAAAGTTCACGCAAAGGGCGCAAAGATAATCAGCCTGGAAACCTTTGTCGTTAAAACTCAGAATCTGAAATATATAAACGGCATCACATCAGTTGTTCTCATCTGGAACATCAATATTGCAAACACCATAATGATTGCCAGTTGAGCGGCGATGGGAATCTTTATGAACAACCCCCTGTATGCCTCTTTAATCTTCTCAGGAAGGAAATGAATTGCATAACCCACGAACATCAGCAGGAAGACACTGCTATATGCAGGCAGTACTGATATATATGATCCGGGAGAAAAACTTTCTGCAATCTGTCTGAGCATTTCACCCACTCTTTCCATATCTGGCGCTCTGAAGAATATCCAGCAAAAACTCACAAAATTGAATGTAATGAAAACTGCTATAGCACGCCTGAACCGCCCTCTTTCAATCTTTCCGGGAAAAATAGAGTTCCATATTCTGCTGAATACCAATCCTAAACCATGCAATAAACCCCAGATAACAAACCTGATGGAAGCTCCATGCCACAGACCTCCAAGCAGCATGGTGATTATCAGGTTTATTGCTGATCTGAAATTCCCTTTTCTGTTTCCTCCGAGTGGAATATACAGATAGTCCTTCAACCATCGTGATAGGGAAATATGCCATCTTTTCCAGAAATCAGAAAGGCCTGCTGCCTTATAAGGAGAATTAAAGTTGAGAGGTAATCTGAAACCTAGTATCAGAGCCAGTCCAATAGCAATATCTGTATACCCGGAAAAATCGCAATAGATCTGAAGACCATAACCATAAACAGCCATCAGATTCTCAAAACCTGAATACATTGCAGGAGCATCAAAAACCCTGTCAATATAATTAACAGCAATAAAATCGGCTATTATGATTTTCTTGATCAGACCTTTTGTGATTAGAAACAAAGCATGGCTGAATTCTCTTTTTGCAAGGTGAAATTCTGTATAAAGCTGAGGTATAAATTCTGAAGCTCTGACGATCGGACCGGCCACAAGCTGGGGGAAAAATGAGACGTAAAAACCAAAGTCAATAAAATTCCGTACAGGTTCTACCTTTTTCCTGTAAACATCAAAAATATAGCTCAATGATTGAAAAGTAAAAAATGAAATGCCCACTGGAAGGATTATATTGCTGATACTGAGAGATGTACCAAAATATTGATTTGTGAAAGAAGCCAGATAATCTTTTACCTGGAAATCAGTTCCCATCAGATCATTGACAGTTTCCACAATAAATCCTGTATACTTAAAATAGGCAAGAATACCCAGGTTTGATAAAAGACTGATGAAAACATAGAATCTCTTCTTATATCTTTTCCCTGAACGATGTATCAATATTCCGCAGGTATAATCAACCAGGATAACAAAAATCAGAAGAAATAAAAACAGCCCTCCTGATTTATAGTAGAAAAAGAGGCTGACCAGAAAAAGATAAGAATTCCTTAAAACCAGTTTTTTATAGATAAAGCTGTATCCGGCCAGCACAATCAGCAGGAATAACCAGAAAGCTGCAGAAGTAAAGATTAAAGGTCTTTCAGGCTTATAATTTAATAAATTCAATACCGAACCTGCAAATGTTTGATCTTTCTGAGTAGATTCCTGAGGAATAATCTTAATAGGAACCGTTGTATCAATCTCAATGAAAGTTTGCTCTTTAACCACTTTTTTCTCCCTCCTGAAAAGCTCATCAGCCAGCAAGACAGATAGTGAATCAGCTCCGGTATATGTCAGATGAACATAATCTTTCTGAGCCAATGGAGGCTGTCGTTCTGCCCAGCTGACAATTGATAAGGATCCCCCCATGGAAGTAAATGAATCCCAGAATGAAACTCCCGCTGCAATCGTTGCGTTTTTCTGAGCCTGAATTATTGAGGGAATATTTGGATATGACCTTATGCTGTCACCGGTTTTGAGGGCCATGTCTGTGAGACCTACCACAAAAATAGGTGTGGAGGGTGATACTTCCTTCAGAAGCTTTAGCTGCCTTGTAAGGCCTCTCTCATAGTATGAATAATCATCCGCTACATTCCTGACAATATTAAGTCCATAGTGGAGAATAAAAAGATCGGGAGCAAGCAACCTGTAAGATTCAGAAAGATTGCTTCTGCCTACCATAGTAAATTCGAGTCCTGCGCTTCCGCGCTGCGGAATATTATCAACGATTACACCTGTACTGCTTTCTATGCTGATGCCGTAAATATCAGGACTAACCTGTCCTGTAAATTCAATTTGTATGAAATCTACACCGTCCAGATTGCATGAAATTTCGCTCATGCCTCTTCCCTTCTTCAGTACATCATTGAAAATTTCCCTACCTCCTGATTTTACACCAACATACACTATATCAGATACATTGCCGTATAGAATCCTTAGTAAATCATAGTGAGAGGAAGAACTGTCAGCTGTTCCGGATGGCCGAACCGAAACGAAAGCCTTAACAGGGATGCCGGATTTTTCACCTTCAGGCAGGAACCGGCATGAAACCATGAAAGGCCCAAAGTCGCGGTGTGAAATCTCTCCTTTTTTATAAGAAAGGTAATTATATCTTTTCCAGTTTGCAGAAGACTTCAGTGAATATGTTTTTGTATACATTACGGGCATTACAGGGAGAAACAGACCAGGCCCGGTACCACCTTTTTTCTCCCTTAGAATTTGTCGCAGATAAGATGTTATACGATCTCCTTCTATTTGGGAATCACCGTAATACATTATCCTTACCTGTCCTGAAGAATAGTTGAGTGAATCAAGGAATGGCAGAATTGGATCAGCAGGAGAATATACAGTTGCAGAATACGGTGCTGTGATTGTATCATAAGCCGGAATATAAACCGAATCAAGGCTTTCGCTGCTCTTCAATTCTGCTGAAGAGTGTTCAGAATCTGAATTATGAGAATCATCTGTGGGGGATCTGGCACAGAAAAATGAACTTATTTCGGAAGGGATAAATTCACTAACAGGGGGAAATAACTCACCATATGGAATGACATAATGAAGGCCTGTAAAAAGGGCAACAAAGATCAGTAACAGCAATAATGACCTTAAAGGACGCATATATTAGAGAAATCAGCTTTTCTTTCTGATCTTCAGTTTCTGCCCCGCCTGAATCTTTGAAGGATCGGAAATATTATTCAGTGACAATATATCGTTTGTTGAAACATTTTCAAACATTTTTACAATATCCCATATTGTATCGCCTGACCTTACCGTATATGTTATGTATTCACCGCTTATTTCAGAAGGTACGTTAACAGTACTGACAGTGGTATTCACAGGAACACTCTTTCCCACAAGGGCTTGTTTTTCAACAAGAGACAATGAATTGATCTTTGAAAAATATTCCGATTTTGCCGGATCTGCATATATGACCAGTTTCTGTCCTACCCTGATGGTATTACGGGAAATATTATTCCAGTATCGCAAATCGGAGAGTCCTACATGGTACCAGGCAGAAATAAAGCCAAGATTGTCGCCCTGCCTGACGGTATAAATAAGCTTGGTTCTTCCTTTTATATCTGAAGGAACGTTTGATGACCGTGTCGGATCAGCGATCTGTGTTACCTTACTCAGATAAACATCAGGTTTATAATTCTTTATAGTGTCGTTCAAGTCGATAAAATCGCCAAGATGATTCATTGGCAGAGTAAGAGCCATTGGTTTTGAAGATCCGGGGATAAAACCTGTGCGGTACTGAGGATTTAATGCCTGCAGCTCTCCAATTGGAATTCTCATGACTTCTGAGATCTGTGTAAGATGCATGTTCTCGCTAACCATTATCGTATCAGTGGCTACCGGAATATTCAGGAGCATTGGCTTGATAAAATGTTCCGGAAAGTAATTTACGGCATATGCTGCAGCAATATACATTGGAATATATCCTCTTGTTTCCCTGGGAAGATTGTAATATATTTCCCAGTAATCCTTTTTGTTACCCGACCTTCTGATAGCCTTGTTTACATTTCCCGGGCCACAATTATATGCTGCAATAACCAGCGCCCAGTCATTATAAATCTTATACAGGTCCTTCAAATAGCGTGCTGCAGCATGAGTAGCTTTTAAGGGATCCCTGCGTTCGTCCACAACAGAATTGATAGTAAGTCCATAAAACCGTCCCGTGCTGTACATGAACTGCCACATTCCGGTCGCTCCTACTCTGGAAACTGCATTGGGATTAAGGGCTGATTCTATAACTGCCATATACTTGAGTTCGTCCGGAATTCCATAGGAATCAAAGACATCTTCAATCATAGGGAAATAATAATCCTTTAATCCGAGAACAGCGCTGAATTTTTCTCTTTGCCTTATTGTATAGACATGTATGTGGTTTCTTATGATGTTATTATAAGGAAGGCTGACAATTGAATTAATGCGGTTCAGCCTGCTGATATACATACTGTCAGGATATTCCTTCCCGATCGAATCGCCCTGAAATTCCGGAGGAAGGCTGTTATATACCATCCTGACATACCACGACGTCACGAGGCTGTCGAGGTTTTTGTTAACAAGCTCGATACTGTTATCGGTCTTGTAAATTACGGTATCGGGTATAGAGGCACTTAAACTGCCAGTCGAGAAAAGAATGGTTATCAGAATTGCTACACATCTCATGATTTCAACAACTAAAAATTAATTTTCAAACTCACATTTAATCCTGCTCCAATATATCCTCCGGGCATTGACAACTGGACAGGAGCCATCGTAAGATCCAGATTGTCACTCATATCAAAGTTAAATAAGCTGGCGTCAACATTTGCATCCAGCACCGAAACAAGGTACCATGCTGCCAGGCCAATATACGAAAGATCACGATATCTTTTATAACTATCTACCATTCGCAGCATCTGATCACGATAATTTGACGCTGTTGCCGGATTATGTTCTGAAGGATAAATAACAGGATCATATGACTGCTGGGGAGCGGGTATTAATTCGACATAGCTGTCGGTCTCCTTTATTGCGTCTGTAAAATCCTGATAAGCTCTCATATAAGTAGTATACTGTTTGGAATTGAAGCCGATGCTGTAAATAAGTCCTCCAAAACCTGCATATACCACGGGTATTTTCCAGTATTTCCTGTTATAAATCTGACCAAGTCCGGGTAAAGCCACTGCCATCATTGTAGCTTTAAGCGGTTCCGGCATGAATTTTTTCCTGGCAGGTTCCGCAATAATCAGAGTATCCTGTGTCTTAAATTTCTTCCTGTCAGGTTTTACAATATCCAGAGTATCCTGTGCTTTAAATTTTTTCCTGGCAGGTTTTACAGAAGTAAGAGGATCCTGTGCAACGGATTCATTTCCGGAAGATGTGACAATAGTCAGGGCATCCTGTGCAATACTATATTGTTGGAAACCAAATAATTGCACAAAGAGAAAAATAAGTATTTTCTGATATGTCTTCAAAATGAACACTCCGGAATTAGTGACCGTTAAAAAACGATCGGCTAAAGATAATTATTTTTAGGAGTTTAGGCGATCAAATACCCCTAAAATACGCTCCATATCTTCCGGATTTTCAAAAGGAATTACAATCTTTCCTCTGCCAGTTTCATTTATTTTGAAGTTGACTTTAGCTGCAAATATTTTATTAAGGTGCTCTGACAGTTGATGAAAATCATCATTAAGCTTTTTCTTTTTTTCAACTTTAACCGGATCTTTTATTTTTACCGATTGCAGTTGTCTCACAAGATCTTCAGTCTGCCTTACAGAGAGTTCTCCATCGATAATTTTATAATAAATACCAATCTGTCTTTTTGGATCATCAATGCTCACGAGTGTCCGGGCATGCCCCATCATGAGGTGTTTATTCTTTATTCCAAGCTGAATTTCGGCTGGCAGCTTCAGCAGTCGAAGATAATTCGCTACTGTTGAACGTTGTTTTCCTACCCTGTCGCTCAGTTGTTCCTGAGTTAGTTTGCATTCTTCGATCAGCCTCTGAAAGCTTATTGCAACCTCCACAGCATCAAGATCTTCACGCTGAATATTTTCAACAAGAGCCAATTCCAGCATAGCCTGATCATCGGCTGTTCTGACATAGGCCGGTACATGCGTTATTCCGGCAAGCCGGGCGGCTCTGAGTCTTCTTTCCCCGGCAATGAGCTGATATTTTCCGTTACTGATCTCACGAACTGTAAGGGGCTGAACTATTCCGAGCTTTTTTATGGAAGAAGCCAATTCCTCAAGCGATTGTTCGTCGAAGCTTGTTCGTGGCTGAAAAGGGTTTGCCTCTATTGCATCAAGGGGAATATCAAGGTTTGCTTCTACCTTTTTCTCGAGGATTTCCTTCTCGACACCATCTATTAATGCACCCAGTCCCCGGCCAAGTGCATTTTTCTTTATCATACTCATAATTTCTCAATGAAGGTTTCAAATATTATTTTGCGTTACCGTTCACTCTTTTTTCAATCAGTTCCTTGGCCAGATTAAGATAATTAACAGTTCCCCTTGAATCAGCATCGTATAGAATTGCAGGCTGTCCGAAGCTTGGTGCTTCAGAAAGTTTCACATTTCGCTGAATTATTGTTTTAAAAACCATCTGCTGAAAATGCTTATTCACTTCATCAGCCACCTGGTTTGAAAGCCGGAGCCTTGAATCGTACATTGTAAGAAGGAATCCTTCAATTTCAAGCTCCGGATTAAGATTGTTCTGTATGATTTTAATTGTATTTAGAAGCTTTCCCAATCCCTCAAGTGCAAAGTATTCACACTGAACGGGTATAATAACCGAATCTGAAGCTGTAAGTGCATTTACCGTAAGCAAGCCCAGTGAGGGAGAACAATCGATCAGAATATAATCGTAATCCAGGGCAATTTTTTTAAGAACTACTTTAAGGATCTTTTCTCTTTCCGGACGGTCGAGCATTTCAATTTCCGCACCAACAAGATCAATGTTTGATGGCATTATTGTAAGGTTTTCAACATCGCACCCCATCAAAGCATCCTGAGGCTCCTTCCCGTCAATAAGGCAATCATATAAAGTACTCCTTATCTGGCGTGTATCAATTCCTATCCCTGACGTTGCATTTGCCTGAGGATCACCATCAACTATCAGCACTTTCTTTTCAAGAGCGGCCAGGCTGGCTGCCAGATTTATTGCTGTTGTTGTTTTGCCGACACCACCCTTCTGGTTTGCAATTGCTATAATCCTTCCCATCTCTGTTTCTTAAGTTGTTTTAGTTATATTCTGTTTTTCAAATTTAATATTAATGAGGTTCTGCTGCCGTAAGACAAAGATGTAATTGTAAACATTTATTTTGGGGTTTTCAACATGTTATTAACATCATCTTATGGAATTTTGAATTTTGCTATTCGGGATTTATTTCCATCTTTACTTCCCATTTGATCAAAAAGATAAATGATGCAATCTTCCCTCACAGAACAGTGGCTTGTTATAGTTAACCCTAATGCAGGAAGCGGCAAGGGTAAAAGGGACTGGGACAAAATTTCAAATCTCCTGGATAAGTACAAACTGCCATTTACAGTAAAATTTACCACAAGGAAGGAACATGCCATTATCTTTTCAAAGGAAGGCATTGAAGCCGGCTTCAGGAAAATAATTACAGTTGGCGGTGATGGAACCCTCAATGAAGTTGTAAATGGTGTTTTTCTGAATGAAGGCTGTTTAACAACAGATATCTCATTGGCTATGATCCCGGTAGGCACAGGCAATGACTGGGGAAGGATGTTTGGAATATCACATGATTATGACACTTCAATAGGGATAATCAGTGATAATAAACAAATGAAGCATGATGTCGGACTTGTAAGTTACTATAACGGTCCGGAAAAAAGCAGCAGGTATTTTATAAATATTGCAGGTTTGGGATTCGAATCCATGGTTGTGAGGAGGACAAACATCCAGAAAGAAAAGGGCCGTACCGGGAAAGCAATTTATTTCTATAACCTGCTTGCAAGCCTTCTTTCATACAACAATACCCGTGCGGATGTATATATAGACGGAAGGAAGATTGAGTCAAATGTATTTTCAATGAATGTAGGCAACGGTCGATACTGCGGAGGTGGCATGAGACAGACACCTGATGCCAGACCCGATGATGGGATTTTCGATGTGACAATCATTAACGGTATAGGGAAACTGGAAATTATAAAGAATCTGAAAATTCTCTACGACGGTACAATTTTAAGCCATCCAAAAATTGAAGGTTATAAATGCAAAAATATAAAGGTAACTTCTGATTCAACTATTTACGCAGAATCTGATGGAGAATCACTTGGTCATACTCCATTGGAGTTCAGCATAATACCTTCGGGTATAAATATAATTTACGGCACAAGGATCATTGAATGATGGTAATCTCATATAGCCTGGGCCAGTTCTTTCCTGTTACAAAGATCCTTTTTCCAACACTATCATAAGCAATCCCGTTCAGGACATTACTTTCCTCTGATCTTTCAGATTCAGGCAACAGCCCCTGCAAGTCAATATATGCAATGACCTTTCCACTGGCCGGGTCAATACGGGCGATCAGGTCAGTCATCCAGATGTTGGCCCATATTTCACCATTGATATATTCAAGTTCATTAAGCGAATCAACCTTCCGTTCATTATCATAAACTTCTATTCTCGAAACGGCAGTAAATAGTTCAGGCTCAAAAAAACCAATATAATTTGTGCCATCACTCATTACAATTTTATCATCAATGGTTGTCAATCCCCAACCCTCAGTCTGATAATAGATTTTATTAAGCATTTTGAACGTGGATTTTTCGTATACAAATCCTACCTTACTTCTCCAGGTGACATGATAGATCCGATCGCGCCAGATAGTAATACCCTCACCGAACAATGAAGATTCCAGATTAAGCTGCCGTATTACCTTACCGGTTGTCAGATCGACCTCCCTGAGCGATGATTCTGTTTCCTGGCCTGTACTTTCATATAATTTCCCGTTTTCGAAGATCAGTCCCTGGGTAAATGCATTCTCATCATGAGGGTATGATTTTACTATTCTGTACCCGTTTCTTTTTGGTATAACGTCAGAAAAGATGATCATAAACCTGGTGACAGGATTTTGTGATTTGCCTTCCCTGAATGCTGTAATCTTAAGTGACTTTCTGCCTGTTGTTATTGTGAATGAGGATGGGATGGAATATTCCCATGGAGCTGTTGTTAATGTTTTAACAGCTCTTCCATCGAAAGAAATAAGTACTGAATCAGGTACCCGCTTATCATCGGTCAGCTCAAGAACCACTTTGACAGGTTCATACAGCCTGAAGCTGGTATTTTCTTCAGGCACTACCATCCTGACAGATCTTTCAGCTTTTTCGGTCTTTATTATATTTGAAGGGGTTTCTTCATGTGTCTCTTTACCTGCACGTCCTGAACATGAAAGCGTCCATGTTATAAGTAAGATAATGAATGGAAAAAAGATGAAACGGGTATTATTGGTTCTCATTGGTTCCGGTGTTCAGGGATTAAATAATCGCTTGAAGATATTTTTACTTGCGGATGACAATTTTTTTTCGGCCTCTTTTTGCTGAAGTTCATAAGGATTGAGCATTTGCCATACCTCACTCCAACCGGGAAATCCACCAAGATTTTTATCATCTATATAAACATCCGCATTTATCTTCCTGCTCATGGTTTCATTAAATATTTCCTCAGGATAGTTCTTATTAACAGCATAAAATTCAATACCGTTTTCCCTGCAATAATTGACAGCTTCATCAAGTTCTTTTCCAGCCCGGAAAGTCCATAATATTAGTCTCACACCTAATTTGTCGAGTTCTTTTAAAGTCTGAAACGCGAATAATTTCTCCTTTCCGATGTCAGGGTATTCATGATCGACGATCGTTCCGTCAAAATCAACTGCAATCTTAATGTTCGTATAGTCTATCATTCAGCACCTATTATTAATACAAATCTAATAATAAAAGAACGAAGATTTTATTATTTTTACTTCTCTTCTGTACACTTCAATTTTAAAGATGAGACATATTCCCAATTTCATTACGTCATTAAACCTTACTTGCGGATTCATTGCAATTACTTTTGCAGCTAATGGTGATATACAGACCGCTTCCTGGCTCATAACTGCTGCAATGATATTCGATTTTTTTGATGGATTTTCAGCCAGGATCCTGAAAGCTTATTCACCCCTTGGAAAAGAACTGGACAGCCTTGCCGATGTTATAAGCTTTGGTGTGGCTCCTGCTATGGTTATTTATCATTTGCTTAGTAACTCTTTGGCAATAAGTAATATCTCAATCAATTCACTTGATTTAAAAACCATTGTCGTTCTTATTGTTCCAGCGATTATGCCTGTTTTTGCAGCTTTACGTCTTGCTATTTTCAACCTCGATGAAACTCAGGCAACAACATTTAAAGGGCTGCCAACTCCTGCAAACGCTCTTGCAGTTGTTACGATCGTAATAGCAAATCATTATTCCTCATCGGTATTCTTCACTGATCTGACCGGATCTGCCCCGTTCCTGATCATTCTGACCCTGACTCTTTCGCTCCTGATGGTAAGTCACATTCCATTGCTCTCACTAAAGATCAAAAGCTTCAGTTTAAAAGGCAATGAAGGAAGGTATCTTTTACTGGGATTGATTATTCTTTCTGTTTCAGTATTGGGAGTAGCAGCTTTCCCGTTGATAATACCACTGTATATAGCATCATCTTTGTTCTCGCTGGTTGTCTGAAAAAATCCTTTACAAGTACCTCTCTGCTTTACAATTGGCTTTTACTAATCATCTTCCGGAAATTTGCTTTCATACTTTGACAGAGCGAATCTTATTGTATACCAGCATAATATGATAAATGCAGGCCATAACAAATATTGAAGAATTTGAGAAATATACATGGTTCTAAGTTTATAATTTCTGATTCAAAGTTCAAGGTTCCAGGTTTCAAGTTCAAGGTTCCATGTTCCGGGTTTCAAGTTCCAGGTCTTATTACTTTACATTTTAACCTTGAACCTGGAACCTGGAATAACTAATATTTGTGTCCGCCACCCTCCATCTCCTCTGCCGTAATTTTTTTATCACTTATTGCATTCCATGCATACCAGATATATACAAAAATCACGGGTATAATGAATGAAAAATACATCATCGTTTTCAGGGTAAACTGACTTGATGAAGCATTGTAAATTGTTATAGAGCTCTGAAGATCATGTGATGACGGATAGAATGATGTTCCATTAAACCCGGCCACCAGAAACAGGGAAAAAACCACAAGTACAGTACCTGGTCCGGTAAACCATATTCCTCTTAAACTTCCCCTGAAAACTGACCTGATAATCCCATATAATACTCCGATTGTACCTGCTATGAATAATAATGCAACAAGTGGCATGTCAATAAAATTCTGCAGATACTTAAATTTTACAGTAGATATTATCCCCGTCTCTGGATCAGCTGCGTAGCCGGTAGAGAAAAGAAGAGAAATAATAAATCCAAGGAATAACACCAGGAATAAAGCAGCATTCGGAAGAACTCTCTTCCTTGATGCTTCAACAATATCGTCGTCAGCCACAGTGTTAAGGATATATAGCAGACCATTCAGGCGGACCAGAAATAATACTGTAAATCCAAGACTAAGATTACGTATATTGGCAAGAGCCTCTAGCCCATACCACGGTGTTGCCCATTGTACCTGGTTCATCATATTCAGACTGAAGAGAGAGCCCGTGAAGAATGTCGCAACGGCAACTCCGAGAAGAAAAGGACTGACAGAGCCATTTACAAACAGAAAAATATCATAAGTTGTTTTTCCAAAAACATTATTCGGCTTTGACCTGTATTCAAAAGCAATGGCCTGAATGATAAAACTGAATAATATTGCAATCCATACCCAGTAAGCACCTCCAAAGCTGGTTGCATAGAAAAGCGGAAAGGAAGCAAAGAAAGCTCCCCCGAATGTAACGAGAGTAGTGAAGGTGAATTCCCATTTTCTTCCCATGGTGTTGACTATTATGGTCCTCTGAAGATCTGTTTTTGAGAGTGAAAAGATCATTGACTGACCACCCTGCACAAACATCAGGAAAACCAGGATCCCTGCCATCAGGGAAATAATGATCCACCAGTATTGCTGGAGGAACAGATGCGAAATCATTGTTGTCATATTTTCTCCGGCTAATGTTTTGGTCCTGTTTTGATTTGTTTGATCATTATCGATACTTCAGCTAAAAGCATAGCAGTGAAAAGAACTGCAAAAAGTATAAAAGTCGTAATTACCGATCCGGTGCTAATTTGCGAAACAGCTCCTGAAACAGACATAAGATCCTGAATAATCCACGGCTGCCTGCCCATTTCTGCAAGAACCCAGCCGAGCTCACTGGCAATGTAAGGCAGGGGAATGGCCAGCAATGCTATCCATAAGAACCATCTGTTATCGGAAAGAGAACCTTTAAACAGGAGAACAAGTGCGACTGAGAAAATCAGAATAAAAAGAAATCCCAGTATAACCATAATATGAAATGAATAAAATGAAACCGGTACACTTGGGATTACATCTTCAGGCCTTTGAATGGAAGAGTAACCGAAATATCTGAAATAATTCTCCTGAAAATCCTCTGCTGTGAACAGTGTTTTTAATTCCTCGAGTTCAGCCTGATTATTGCCCTTACGTGCATTTTTGTATTCAATCAGCATTTTTCTGGCATATTCGCCCCTTTTAATTTTTTCATGTACCGGCATTATTCCAAGCTCTTCATTTCCAAGAACATAGTCATTAAGCCCTCCCACAAAATGATCCTTATTGCCTCCTGTCATAACAGAAAGCAGATCAGGTATTTCTATTTTAAAGGTGAATTCATTTATTTTCTTCTCTCCTAATTTTGAATCTCCTTCCTTCAGAAATCCTATCAGTATTATTCCGGCTTCTTTTTTGCCATCATACAGGGCTTCCATTGCAGCAAACTTAACAGGCTGAACTTCTGAAAGCGTTCTGGCTGACTGGTCACCAGTGTAGGCAACAAACACTGAGGATAGCAGACCGAATGTGGCAGCAACAAGTATGCTTAGCTTTGCCAGCCGCACCTCTCTTTTCTTTAACAGGAACCATGAACTGATACTGAGAACGAAAAAGGAAGCAAGCAGGAATCCTGATGATATGGCATGAAGGAATTTATCAAGGGCGACCTGGCTGAAAACCACCTCCCAAAAATTCACCATTTCATTCCTGGCAGTATCAGGATTGAATGTCATTCCAACAGGGTTTTGCATCCAGGCATTGGCAATAAGTATCCATATTGCTGAAATGCTTGCTCCGACCGCTACCAGCCAGGTGGATGTAAGATGAAACTTTTTACTCACCTTGTCCCAGCCGAAAAACATTACTGCCACGAATGTTGACTCGAGGAAAAATGCAAGTATTCCCTCAATGGCAAGTGGCGCACCGAAAATATCGCCAACAAACCATGAATAATTCGACCAGTTGGTTCCGAATTCAAATTCAAGTATGATACCTGTTGCGATACTGATTGCAAAATTTATCCCGAACAGGGTCATCCAGAATCTGGTAATCCTTTTCCATTCTTCCTTTCCAGTCTTCACATAAATGGTTTCCATTATTGCAAGAATAAAGGATAAACCGATTACCAGGGGGACAAACAGCCAATGGTATATTGCGGTAAGAGCAAACTGAGCCCTTGACCAATCCACAAGGCTCACATCAACATTTTCAATCATGATTATCAGGTGAGTTAATTAACTGATCAATAACATATTCACTTCTCTGTTCGTCATTATTATATTTAACATTCAGAAAGTCCTGAAAAAAGAAAAGCTTCAGAACTGCGAACATGATAAAAAGCTTAATTAAAATTATCAGCCAGACCTGCCGTCCCCACGATGACATAGTGCTGAAGCCTTCATAATAAAAGTTGAAGATTCTTCTTAGCATGATAGATCAGCTTCGTTTAATCTGCTTCGCTAAATTACAAAATTTTGGTTAAGAACCGGTCCGCTTTCTGACTCTTTATTGCGTCTTGATTTTACTGTCGAAAGCCCTGAGGTGATCTTCTGTACCGCCTTGAAATTATAAAAGAATTCCCTGGCAAAAACTCTCATAACAGTATATGCAGGTATACCGAATATCATTCCCGGGATTCCCGCAGCATATCCGGCGGCAAGTACAACCACAAAAATTTCGAGGGGATGAGCCTTTACACTGTTTGAGAAAATTACCGGTTGAAAAATTACATTGTCAATCAAATGCGTAATCGCCTCAACTATAATCATGTAAGTTATCAGGGGAATAACTACTGTTGTAAAATCCTGATTCATATGTGAGGCAACACCCATTATTATTGCAATCAGCAAGCCAAGCCATGGTCCAACATATGGGATAACATTTAATATTCCAAGAATAAGCCCCATAACAAGAGCCTGCTGTACGTCGATGCCTGCAATAGTCATCCCTATAGTAATGAGTATCATGATGCAGGTGCTCTGAATAACAATGCCGATAAAATACCGTGTAAGAAGCCTTTTAATAGAATAGAGGGCGCGTGTCACATTATCAACATATTTGTCAGGAACCCACATCAGAATGGATTCAAAAAACAAATGCTGGTCCTTCAGGAAAAAAAATGTGATGAAGGTGATCGAAAATACAGCTATAATAAGGTTCCCCAGAATACCTGCGATTGATCCGATAAAGTTCTGTATCATATTCACATTCAAGACACCCGATACTTTACCAATAATGTATTCCTTGATGGAGAGCTCTTCTGTTATGTCCTTGTTGAAAGCCCTGAACAGATTTTCAATCTTATTTATGGGGGCATCCACAAGTTGTACAATCTTTTCACTGTCAATAGTTGAAAAATAATTTATCTGTGTGGTTACCAGAGGGATAAATATTAAAAAGAAGATCACAATAAGGCTCCATATTATTGAAAGGGTCAGTAAGGCACTGAGGGGTCTTGGGAAAAACCAGTTCCTTATCCTTATTCTACAAAAAAGATCAACAAGCGGCCTTCCCATTATAGATAAAACGCCTGAAACCAGTATGTAGACTACAATACTCCTGAAATACCATACACAAGCCAGAAGCAGCAGAATGCCAAAAAAAATAAGTAGGTTTCTTACGGTAGTTTTCATTCAAAAGAAAGTTTCTGTTACAAACCTAATCCAAATTTTTGAAATTCACTAAATTATGAACCTATAAGCTGCTGGTGCAGGCTGTGATACATAGAGACAATGCCGAATTGTCATAAATGCAAGAGGGGTTGCACCGCAGGATGCAGCCTTTTTTTTATTGGCAAACCTCAATAAATTTCCGGCTGAATTTTCTTCCGAATTCCTGCAGATATTCCTTCTTGGTCCCATCAGGAGAGAACTTAAAAGTAGCCGTTTCTTCAAAGATTTTGAATTTGAGCATCCGTAAATTTTCAAGAATTATCTTAGGTGCCTCTCCGCTCCATCCGAAAGATCCGAAAGCGCCTCCCAGCTTGCTTTTATCCCTGAGCGGGTTGACGACAGAGAACAGCCTGTAAACAGGAAGCAGTGTATTCTGGTTGATTGTAGGGGATCCGATTAGTAATCCGTCAGCTGCTATCAATCGTGATTCAAGCTCCTCGGGAGAAATATTTTCGATATCCAGAATTTCAGTTGTCAGCTCTCCCGATTCCACTATCCCATCTGAAATAAATCCGGCGGCTTCTTTTGTATATCCGTAAGCGGAGACATAGGCAATCAGTATATTCCTGTGATCCCTGTCTTTGGTCAGTTTAATATATTCGGTTGCATATTCCTCTGACAATGAGATGGCTGTATTGATATTCTCCCTGTGAACCGGGCCATGTCCGGGACAGATATAATCTATCTCGAGAGGTTTTATCCTTTCAATTGCATTTAACATAAATCTGCTGAAAGGGCGGAGGATTACATCAAAATAATACTTGAAAGTACTTTTGTACACCTCATTAAATTCGCTGAACATCTTATCCGAACAGTAATGAGCTCCAAAAGAATCGCATGTAAACAGTACCTTATCCTCAATAAGATATGTATAAATAGAATCAGGCCAGTGAAGATTCGGGGCTGAAATGAATTTCAGGGTTTTATTGCCCAGATCAAGAGTATCTCCATCTTTTACAGTAAGTGATTTGAAAGGCATATTGACGATATCCTCCAGAAAACGAATAGCGCTGCCGCTTCCAACAACAGTTGCCGAAGGAGCCAGATCGAGCAGAAGCCTGAGGCTTCCGGAATGGTCAGGTTCAGTATGATCGAGAATAATGTATTCAATCTCTTCCGGATTTGTTACTGCCCTTAATTTTTTAAAATAGGTGTCACTAAATTTTTCTTTGGCTACCTCAACTATTGCCTTTTTTTGTGCATTGATATAAAATGAGTTATAGGTTGTTCCATAGCCGGTAGTCATAACTATATCGAAAGTTGTAATATCATAGTCGAGGATGCCAATCCATTTCACATCAGCGGTAACCTCTATTATCCTGTCATCTGTCCTGTTCATAAAACTATTGTTTTTCAGATTCTGGCAATAACGCTTTTATTTGCCTTAACCTGCTGAAGGATCGGAATCTCGACCTCCGTTCCTATTGGTAAAAAGACATCAACGCGGGATCCGAATTTAATGAAACCCAATTCGTCTCCTTGTTTAACATTCTGATTTTCTTTTGCATAAGTAACAATTCTCCGGGCAACTGCACCGGCGATCTGTCTTATCATTATCTCTATTCCATCCGCTGTTTCGATTACAATGGTGCTCCTCTCATTGAGTTCTGATGATTTGGGGTGCCATGCAACCATATTATGTCCGTGATGATAACAGATATATTTAACTTTTCCGGCAACAGGGTATTTATTGCTGTGCATATTGAAAGGAGACATGAAAATCGAAACCTGAAGCCGGTTATCCTTGAAATATTCTTTTTCAAAAGTCTCTTCAATTACAACTACTTTCCCGTCAGCAGGGGCATAGATCAGTCCTGCATCAGGTTCAAGAAACCTTGCCGGCAGTCTGAAGAAAAAAAGCAGAAAAATATAAAGTGAAAAAGAGCAAACCAGGAATCCCCATCTGACAAGCTCAATATCTGACCAGAGAATACTTACTAGGATATTAAGAATAAGTAAAGTAAGAAAACCGAACGCCAGTATTTTATATCCTTCCTTGTGAATGCTCATTTCATAAAAATTTTCCCAAAACTAATCAAGACTTGTCAATCATCCAAAAACTGTTATAAAAAGATATACAAGAGGGAAAGACAGGATTGTGCTGTCAAATCTGTCAAGAAACCCTCCATGACCCGGTAAAGCAGTTCCCGAATCTTTGACATCCATACTTCTTTTAAGCATTGATTCAACCAGATCACCATAAGTTCCTGCAACGGAAATTATAACTGAAACGATAATCCACTGAACCGTACTTATCACTCCAAACCAGTCAGCAAGTAGCCATGCAATTAGTGCGGAGGCCAGAAACCCTCCCAGACAACCTTCCCATGTTTTACCCGGTGAAATCCGTGGCATCAGCTTATGCCGGCCTAAAGAGGTACCTGTAATATATGCTCCTGTATCGTGTGCCCAGAGAAGGATAAAAAACCCGATTATGATTCCCGGAGAAAATAATATTCCTTCATGAGGTAAAATCGTATTCATCCCACTCTGCGAAAAAGCTGCAAATGGAAACATTGAAAAAGGCAATGCAGTATAAAAAATTGCAAAAAATGTATGTGCAAGGGAATCAAATGGCTGGTCCTGCTTTCTGTATAATTCAGCAATTGTTATAATTATCAGAATCGGTATCAGAGCAAGAAAAGAATTAAAGGGAAGTAAACCTGATGCAATTAATGTGGAAACAATGTAAACAGAAGTTCCGGCAACCAAACCGGCAATCTTCTGGGGTTTTACGCCAGTTTTTCTGATCATTGTATAATATTCAAACTGCGTCCCGATGAGCAGTAAAAGGCCGGTTAAGAGAAATGACAATGGATGTAGCCAAAAGCCTCCCAATACTAATAAAACTATCCAGGCTCCGGTCAGGGTTCGTCTGAGAAAAATATTCAAGATTAAGGTTATTTCCTAAAGTTTCTTTTTTGGCTTTTTATCAACCTTTATCAAATCATCTTCATTAGATCCATTCACATCCATGCTTGATCCGGTTGCAATATTATCTGCGGAAGATACTAATTTCTCTTCTTTCTTTTCAAATTCTTTTCCCTTTAATTCTTCTGCTTTTGCTTTGGCTTCAGCTTCCCTCTCATCTTTCAATACCTCTGCTTTTCTCTTTCCAAAGATCCTTTCCATATCTTCACTGAAAATGACTTCTTTTTCGAGCAGGAGCTCAGCAAGCTCTGTCAGTCCCATCATATTTGTTTTGAGGACTTCTTTTGCCCTGAGGTATGATTCTAAAATAATCAGGTTAACCTCCTGATCGATAAGTTCGGCTGTTTTCTCACTGTATGGTTTTGTGAAACCAAAATCAGACTGGCCTGATGAATCATAGAAACTTACATTTCCGACCTTTTCACTCATTCCGAAAAATGCCACCATTGCATAGGCTTGTTTGGTTATTTTCTCAAGGTCACTGAGAGCACCTGTTGAAATTTTTCCAAATACAAGCTCTTCGGAAGCTCTTCCGCCGAGTGCGTATGCCATTTCATCGAGGATCTGTTCGCGTGTGGTAAGCTGTCTTTCTTCAGGAAGATACCATGCAGCACCAAGAGCTCTCCCGCGAGGGATAATAGTAACCTTTAGAAGCGGACTGGCATGTTCGAGCAGCCAGCTTACCGTAGCATGACCAGCTTCATGATAAGCAATTGCCCTTTTCTCGGTGGGGGAAATGATCTTAGTTTTTCTTTCCAGACCACCAACTATCCTGTCTACAGCATCAAGGAAATCCTGCTTTTCCACAACAGTCTTGTTTTTCCTTGCTGCAATAAGAGCTGCTTCGTTACATACATTGGCAATATCAGCTCCTGAAAAACCGGGAGTTTGTTTTGCCATGAAAGCTATATCGAAATTCTTTTCAAGCTTTATCGGACGAAGGTGAACTTTGAAAATTGCTTCCCTTTCGACAATGTCGGGAAGCTCAACATGGATCTGCCTGTCAAACCGTCCTGCACGCATCAGAGCCCTGTCAAGAATATCTGCCCTGTTTGTTGCAGCAAGGATTATGACTCCCATATTGGTGCCAAAACCGTCCATTTCTGTAAGAAGCTGATTCAGAGTATTTTCCCTTTCATCATTTGAACCAAAATTTGCATTCCTTCCTCTTGCCCGGCCTACAGCATCTATCTCATCGATAAAGACAATACATGGTGCCTTTTCTTTAGCCTGTTTAAAAAGATCCCTGACCCTTGAAGCTCCGACACCGACGAACATCTCCACGAAATCTGAACCTGAGATCGAAAAGAATGGAACATTGGCTTCGCCTGCAACAGCCTTTGCAAGCATGGTCTTTCCTGTTCCCGGAGGTCCTATAAGCAAAGCGCCTTTTGGTATTTTACCTCCCAGATTAGTGTATTTCTTTGGATTTTTCAGAAAGTCAACGATCTCCATAACTTCTGTCTTTGCCTCCTCAAGACCGGCAACATCGCTGAAATTCAATTTTACATTATTGTCTTTATCAAAGATCTGAGCTCTTGATTTTCCAACACTGAATATTCCTCCGGCGCCGCCTGCACCTCCGCCTGACATTCTTTTCATCATGAATAGCCACAATCCAATCAGCAAGGCCGGAAATAAAAGCCATGAAAGTATATCTATCAGGTAGTTCTTCCTGGTTATGTAGTCAGGGTATATGAGTTCCTTTTCAGTATATCCTGCATTTTCCTGAGCTTCAATCATAAAAGGCTCAAAGTTGCTGATATCCCCGATATTATATGTATAGTTTGGCTTTGGTGTTGTCATTCCAAAACCAGTACCCGGCTTGGGCAGCTTTGGATATCTGCCTGATTCAAGTGCTTCCTTTTTGAGGTAAATCTCAGCCATATCCTTGTTTACCACAACAATCTTTTCAATATCGCGGTTGGCGATCATCTCCTTAAGGTCGCTGGTAGTGGTTTTCTGGACCGTACTTCCTCCATAAAGCACCTGGAAAAGAATTACAGAAATAGCAAGTATGGCAAAGATCCAGTTTGAATTAAAACGAGGCTTCAGGCCTTTGCCATTTGTTTTTTCTGGTCCGGGTGTTATATTTTTGTTGTTTTCTGTCATAAAAATTTTTCTTATTTTATATTATCCTGAATTGCCTCAACAGCTGCATCTGCCCACAGGGATTCAAGACTGTAAAAACTCCTGTATTCTTCAAGAAAAACATGAACAATCACATTCCCATAATCAAGAAGTACCCAGAAACAATTGTCTAGTCCTTCAATATGAAACGGCTTCTCGCCTGCTTCTTTCCTGACTGTATCATCAACGGAATCGCAAATCGCATTAACCTGTGATCCGGAACCGGCATGACAAATTAAAAAATAATCAGTAATACGGTTATCTAGTTTTCTTAAATCAATCTTCAGAACATTCTGTCCCTTCTTTTCAAAAATTCCTTTTATTATGCTTTCCAGTAGTATTTCAGTTCCGTCAGATTTTTTCTTCATCAATTATTTATAGGTTTGCTATTAAAACGCAAAAGTACCAATTTTATCTTTATTTTTGCTACAATTACCTTGTTTTTGCAATTTCAGTGCCAATATTTGCGGGAATAGGGAAATATAAGAAGATATTAATCTCTTAATGACCATAATCCTGATAATCATGATAATAGGATCAAACATAATTTTCAAAGAGAACCTGCCATCGACCAACCAGTATATGGATGATCTTTTAAAAAGCAGGGATCTCCAGGAAGGTACAATTATTTATACAAATTATCAGTCTGAAGGCAGGGGGCAGACAGGTAACAAATGGGAAAGCGAAGACGGTAAGAACCTGTTATTAAGTATCTTGCTTATGCCTTCGATGATAGATCCTTCTGAACAGTTTATTCTGTCAATCGCCATTTCCCTTGGAATCTGCGATTTTATTAAAAGATATATTCCCCATTGCAAAATAAAATGGCCAAATGATATTTATGTAAATGATGACAAAATAGCAGGCATCTTAATTGAGAATTCCCTTCTTGAAGATCACATCGAATACTCGATTGCGGGCATAGGTGTGAATATTAACCAGGAAAAATTTGTTTCGGATGCCCCAAACCCTGTTTCAATGACCATGATCACAGGAGAAAAATATGATTTAAATGATTGTATGAACCTGCTGGCTTCCGATCTCGATTACAGGTACAGGCAACTTGAAGCTGATCAGGATAAAACCAGGGCAGATTATTATTCCAATCTCTACATGTTTAATGGAACTCACAGGTTCAGAGATCAGTCAGGGATTTTCAGCGGACGCATTATTGCAGTATCTGATACAGGAAAATTGCAGATTGAAAAGTCCCCCGGACAGGTATATGAATATTCTTATAAGGAAGTCGATTTTAATCCTTAGTATCTTTCCATCCTCTGAAGTTTTCCATCTCATTTACAAGAGTTTCCAGGAATTGCCTGATGGGTTTGCCAGCTACCATCTTCATCATCGGATCAAGCTCAGCATTCAGTGATACTTTAACTTCCGCATTAACATTACTTTCGCCTGTGATATCCAGCACCAGCGAAAAATCATTTTTCTTAAGAGCATCTCCGTTATAGACAACTTTATTGAATTCCTGTTTCTGAGCTATCTGCAAATTGACAGTCCCAACCATTGGCACGTCAAAACTGCATGATTCCTTATCAGCATTAAAGTTATTTGCTGAACCGGCTGGAATGAACTGTTCAAAATTCCTCAGATCGGTAACAAAATTGTATACATCCTCTGAAGTACTGGTAACCCTGCCTGTGCGGCTTTCAAAAAATGATAGACTTGCCATTTTATACATATTTTATAATAAACATCCCCTGTCATAAAATTGTTCTTTAGGATACTATCCCCAGCCGGGTGGGTCGGCTCTCCATTTTTTTAAGGTATCAACCTCAGCCTGGCCTATATAACCTGTCCTGACTGCCGTTTCAATGAGTGATGTGTAGTTGCTAAGAGTATCCAGCCTGCAATTTTCCGAAGCAAATCCCTCAGCAGCTTTTTCAAACTGATATGTAAATATTGCAACCATGCCAAGCACTTCACAACCAGCCTCGCGGAGTGCTTTAACAGCATTCAGTGAACTTCCGCCTGTGGAGATAAGGTCTTCAATTACAACTACTTTCTGCCCTGGAAGAAAATAACCTTCGATCTGGTTCCCTAAACCATGCTCTTTGGCACCTGATCGTACATATATAAAAGGTAAGCTCAGTTTATCTGCAACCAGGGCTCCGTGAGCAATTGCCCCTGTAGCAACTCCTGCTATCAGCTCTGCTTCCGGATACATTTTATTAATAAGTTCGGCGAATGAGTCCCTTATGTATGATCTCACCTCAGGATATGAAAGAATTTTCCTGTTATCACAATATATCGGTGATTTCCATCCTGAAGCCCATGTAAAAGGATTTGACGGTTGCAATTTAATTGCGTTAATTTGTAAAAGATATCCGGCTGTTTTTGTTGCAAAATCTGACATAGGAACATGTATAAAGTTCATTTCGAAAACAGATTCATAATGATAAGTCCTGAACCCGACAGGATACAAAAATACGGCTTATTCCATAAATTCAGCAATACCAGTGAACTTTATAAATTAATATCTGATTTCCAACAGGATACAAGCATTCCGGCTATTAATATCTATTCTTCTGATATTCTGCATCTGTGGAAAATTTTCAGGATCTATTTCACCGAAGTCGGGGCGGCAGGCGGACTGGTAAAGCATACCTCGGGCAAGTATCTCTTTATTGAAAAGAAAGGCAGGCTCGATCTGCCAAAGGGTCATATTGAGACTGGCGAAAAACCCGAAGATTGTGCATTAAGAGAAGTCTGCGAGGAATGTGGTATTAAAGGACATAAAATAGTTAAAACCCTTGAACCAAGTTATCATACCTATAGCTGGGAAGGTGTATCATACCTCAAGAAAACTTATTGGTTCATAATGGCTTATACCGGTGAAATGGTTAAAGAACCACAAACTGAAGAAGGAATTACAAGGGTTGAATGGCTTATCCCGGATGAATTAAATCTTATCAAGGACAACGCCTGGTTATCTCTGATGGATATAATCAATTGTTCAGTCCTGAAGACCCGGGCTTAATCTTCCCATTTATAGCTTCCAAGATTAATCGTTGCCGGAACAAACATCGAAGCATCTCCCCCGCTTCTGATAATATCGCGGATAATTGTTGAATTTATTGCTGAGTGCTCAGATGCAGTCAGAAGAAAAACCGTCTCAAGACCGGGCGACATTGCCCTGTTAATCTGACCGATTGCTCTTTCGTATTCAAAATCAGCTGACGTTCTCAGACCTCTCAGTATGAACCTGGAACCTTTTGATTTACAATAATCTATGGTGAGTCCTTCATAATTGTCAATTCTGACCCTTGGCTCATCCTGAAAAACCTTCCGCAGCATTGCTTGCCTTACTTCAAGTGAAAAGAAATTCTTTTTAGAAGCATTTGCCCCGATGGCTACTATGATTTCGTCAAATATGTCGAGACCTTTTCTGATAATTGCTTCATGTCCGACAGTAATAGGATCGAATGAACCGGGGAAGACTGCAACTTTCTTCATTGGAATGATATGTTTTTGGGATTTTTGACTTTTTGCCTGAGTAAGGAAAGTTCAAGCACATCCATTATTGTTTTAACATAATGGAATTTCAACCCTCTGATATAAATACTCTTTATATTCTCAACATCTTTCCTGTTTTCCTCCGAAAGTACTATTTCCTTAATGCTTGCCCTTTTTGCTGCCAGAATTTTCTCCTTTATGCCACCAACCGGAAGTATCTTTCCCCTCAATGTTATTTCACCGGTCATGGCAAGGTACTTCTTCACCTTTCTCTGAGTAAATGCGGACGCAATTGAAGTTGCCATCGTTATCCCTGCAGATGGTCCGTCTTTTGGTATTGCCCCTTCCGGAACGTGTATATGAATATTCCAGTTTTCAGAGAAGTTATCAGGCAACTGGAGCATTTCGGCATTTGATTTAAGGTACTCAAGAGCGATCACTGCTGATTCCTTCATTACCTCCCCGAGGTTTCCTGTAAGCGTGAGTTTACCATTGCCTTTACTGAGGCTGGTTTCGACAAAAAGTATTTCACCTCCCTGTGACGTCCAGGCAAGGCCTGTTACAACTCCTGCCTGATCATTGCCTGAATAAAGGTCCCTGGAATATTTTGAAGGACCAAGAATCTTAATTACAGCTGATTGGGCAAGATTTACATCGTATTTTGTTTCAGATGCAATATTTTTCGCAATGACCCTTACTATTTTAGCCAGCCGTTTATCAAGCTCCCTCACGCCTGATTCCCTGGTGTACTTCTCAATGATCATCTCCATCACATCATTTTCAATTACAAGCTGATCTGCATGAACTCCGTGGTTTTCAAGCTGTTTGGGAAGAAGATGCCGCCTGGCTATCTCAAGCTTCTCCTCAACAAGATAACCGGTTATTTCAATCAGTTCCATCCTGTCTCTAAGGGCAGGACTTAAAGTACCGAGGTTATTTGCAGTTGCTATGAAAAGAACTTTTGAAAGGTCGTACTCCATCTCCAGGAAGTTGTCGAAGAAGGTACTGTTCTGCTCCGGATCAAGTACTTCAAGGAGTGCAGAAGAGGGATCGCCCCTGAAATCCTGGCCAACCTTGTCAATTTCGTCGAGGATGAATACCGGGTTGGAAGAACCGGCCCGTTTTATATTCTGGATGATGCGACCGGGCATTGCCCCAATATATGTTTTTCTATGCCCTCGTATTTCAGCCTCATCATGAAGCCCGCCAAGCGACATTCTGACATACTTCCTGTCAATTGCCCTGGCAACAGATTTGCCAAGTGATGTTTTACCAACTCCCGGAGGTCCGAAGAGGCATAATATCGGAGATTTCAGGTCGCCTTTCAGCTTGAGTACTGCAAGGTGTTCGAGTATTCGTTCCTTAACTTCATCGAGACCGAAATGATCACCATCGAATACGCGCCTGGCATTTTTAAGATCGAGGTTATCCTGCGTATAGAAATTCCATGGAAGGTCAAGAAGCGTCTGAATATAATTTACCTGCACGGAATATTCCGCTGCAGCAGGATTAAGACGATGTAATTTGTCAAGTTCCTTGGTGAATACTTTTTTCACATCTTCATTCCAGTTCTTGGTTTCAGCCTTCTTTTTATATTCTTCAATTTCCTTTTCAGCCGGATTGCCTCCGAGTTCATCCTGAATCGTTTTCATCTGCTGATGAAGAAGAAATTCACGTTGCTGCTGATCAAGAACGCTTTTAACCTTTGACTGTAATTCATTTTTCAGTTCCAGCACCTGAATTTCCTGAACAAGAAATTCAAGAAGCATAAAACCTCTGTCGCGCAAACTGTTGATTTCAAGCAATCTCTGCTTATCCTGAACTTTGATATCTGTATTTGAGCAGATAAAATTTATCAGGTACGTATTGTTTTCTATATTCTTGATTGCGAATGAGGCTTCAGGACTGATATTCGGATTAATCTTGATAATCTTAAGAGAAAGATCCTTCAGTGAGCCTACGATAGCATCAAAATCCTTGCTTACAGCTTCCTGCTTTGTTTCGGGAATTATATTTACCCTGGCAACAAAGTAGGGATCATCCGATACAAGCTCCTGCAACATCATCCTCATACGTCCCTGAATAATTGCCGTAGTCGAACCATCAGGCATTTCAAGAAGCTTAACTATCTGTCCCACAGTACCAATGCTATGGAGATCCTGAAATTCGGGATTTTCAATATCCGGCTCTTTCTGTGCTACCGTACCGACAATCTTATCATTGCGATAAGCGTCTTTTATGAGCTGTATTGATCTTGGACGCCCGATTGAAATAGGAAGAACTACGCCTGGAAAAAGAACAGTATTCCTGAGCGACAGGATTGGAATTGTATCAGGAACATCAACATCCTCCAGTTCTCCATCATCACCATCGGCAATTATAGGTATTATATCTCCCTCTCCATCACGCATTTCAGGATACATAATCTGATTTACTGATCTCCTGTATTTCTTATCCATCTTAAATTCTCCTTTTTATCCCCTCATGAGGAAATTATTAATATTCTTTAAATCTCCCGGGGGTTACCAGCTTTTACAAGCTACCAAAAATACATAATATTTTATGACTATCGGTAATCATGATCATACCTCATTGATTTTCTTCGATAGCCCTTACGCTAAAGGGTGCCAGGAACCTGATTCTGCACAATGACTGTGCCACAATACAGAGAAAAAAAAAGCCCCCGGAATGAGGGCCTTATGTTTTAAATTTCAGCTTATTTCTTTTTACCATGATCCTTGTAACGATTCATGAACTTGTCGACCCGCCCAGCTGTATCAACAAGTTTCATTTTACCTGTATAGAAAGGATGCGAGGTATTGGAAATTTCAAGCTTGATTAATGGATACTCATTTCCATCTTCCCATTTAATGTTATCCTTCGATGGTGCAGTTGATTTACTGATGAATGAAGTTCCGTTTGACATATCCTGAAATACTACAAACCTGTAATTGTTGGGATGAATTCCATTTTTCATTGCTGTATATTTTTTTCCTTAATTAATCTTATTATATTTCCTTTTGTTAAGGGTTTGCAAAATTAAACAGATTATTGTAAAATACAAAAGGAATCACAAAATTATTGATTCCGCTGTATATGATCACGATTTGAACCCTGTCTTTCCGACATTTCATCCTTGAATCGGACAAACTGAAGCTTTTTATTGATAAGGTATCTGTAGGTAATATGAGTTTTTACTCTCCTGGCACCCAGAGCTTCATAAATTGCAATCATCTTGGGATTATAATCTCCTACCCAGGAGAGTTCAAGTTCCGTAAACCATGGCTTTTTCCTGAATGACTCATAGATATGAAGAAAAATGGCCGATTCAACTCCGCTGTTCTGGTATGAAGGGTGAACTCCCCCGACGATTGCCCTGGTTCTGGTCATTTTATGGGTCAGCTTGAAGTATACAAAGCGCATCATATTCCAAACACTAAGCTTACCATTAAAGTATTTGAAAATCTGGTTAGCATCAGGTGTAAGTATGAAAAATGCTATCGGTTTATCGTTGAAATAAGCAAACCATATGAGCTCTTCATCGACAATCGCTTTTGCCTTCTTTAATGAGGCTTTCAGAAAATCAGGATCGAGTGGTGTGAAATCCTCTTTGAATACTGACCATGCTGAGTTATAAATTTCAACAATATCCCTTACATATTTCTCAGTGTTGCTGAATTCAAAATGTCTGAAGGAATAACCAGGTCTTTTGGCTATCCATGCGGCAATTTTCATAATACGCTCAGGAAACCTGACAATATTGCCGTCATTATCACGCACAGCCCTGTGATAGGACAGTTGCTCAAAATAGTTTTTGAATCCGTACTCTTCAAAAAAATTCTTATAGTACTTCATATTATAGGCCATGCCGAATCCCGGCTGCATAAAACCCTCAACCAGTAATCCCCAGTTTGTGTCATTTTCTCCAAAATTAACAGGCCCGTCCATAGCTTCAATATTTCTTATTTTGAGCCAGTTACGTGCTGTATCAAATAGGGCAAAAGCTGCTTCCCTGTTTTCTACTACTTCAAAATAACCAATTCCTCCGGTAGGTTGATTGTTGGCAGCAGATCTCATAAGATCTACAAAGGCAGCTATTCTTCCGAGTGTATTTCCATTTTCATCTTTCAGCAACCACCTGTTTGCTTCTCCGTGCGAAAAAGATTTATTTTTTGACGGATCAAAAACAGATTCAATTTCGGAATCAAGCGGACATACCCAGTATGGATCCTTCTTGTATAATCTTTTAGCAAAATCAATAAATTCTTTCCTATCCGATTTTGATAATACCTCAAAAACATGCATACTATTGGATATATGGGAAAAATGTAAAAAGACTTGTTGCTGCTTTTATCATTAGTGCAAATATAAACAGATTTTTAAAACTTAAAATCCGGAATAATCAAGACCGGAAGTGAATCCGTCAACCTAGTGAATGTCAATTATCCTGTGGTCAATCAGGACAAAAACTATAGCCAGAATTGCGCAATAAATTGAATATACTTTAACAGGAATATAATCAGATGGTTTGATATTCATTTTCAACCACAGGTAACCTGCCAGGAACACCTTTCCGAATGCATAAACAAAGAATGTTGAAAGTGCCACACCTATCAGGCCATAACCCCATTTTATCATGAGCAGGCTTAAAGGAATATTCAGACAAAGCTCAAGGATTGCTGCAATAAGTGTTATATGGGTTTTCTTTCTCCCGACGATCACAGTCTGGGGAAATATAAGTCGTGGTATTATCAGCAATGAGTAAACCAGGAATATGTCTGCACTTTTCTGAAATTCGGGATTAAAAATATTCGGATAGATCCATCTGGCAAAAATCATTATAACCATTACCGTGGGAAAAAGAATGTGCATAAGCCGCCTTGATTTGACTTTTATCCTGGCAAGGGATTCTTTCATCCTCTCCCGTGTTGAAAATTCGGGGAGCATGGCACTGCTAAGTCCATTTGCAAGCATGAGTACAAGAGGAAACTCCTTGGCTCCGTATCGGAACCATGCAAAAGTGGCCGGATCCCTATAGACTGATGAAATAATTACACCATCTGTATACTGTGCCGATCCGCTGATCAGTGAAGTCAGTACAAGAGGAATACCCAGGTAAAGATGTTCTTTCATAAACTCTACCGAGATCTTCATTTCAGTATATCTTCTCAATAAAATAAGGAGCCAGATCCATCTGATGCCAGTGATACCAAGTAACCCCCATATTGACCAGATGATATCCTTTCCCAATAATATTGGTAAAATAATCAATATCAGCTGAGCTGTGAATGTTATTAATCCATACTGAAAGATGCGGTATGATCTGTTATTCAGAAGGTAAATGTATTCTATAAGGCATACCGGACTGCTTAAAAGAATGTAAAGCAGCAAAAGGTTTATATAAGGCACATTTCCCGTAAAATGAAAAACCGAGAAATTATTTTTCAGAGAATGGCCAAGAAGAAAGAACAACAGGCTGAAAACGCATAATAAAAGGAAGGCATTAAAGATCTCCGGTGATTTCACTTTTCCGTTTTCACCCATTTTACGGTATGTCTTGTTTCTGTGGTAAAGAGGAAGAAGGGATTGAATTATCCCGGTTACCCAGAAAAAAGTCATTAAGCCTGCAATGAACATGAACATCTCCCATTGTCCGATTTCAACACGTGTGAGATGGCTTTTTGTAAAAACAATGCTTATAACGAGAAAGATGACCGGCTTCATTAGCTGGAAAAGCTGGAGCCCCGAAATATTATCAATTAATTTTAATCTTCTCAAACCTGAAAGTGCCTCCTGATTTTTATTTATTTCATTCTTTCCAAAGATAGTATTTGACTGCACTAAGAGAAAATAAAATTAAAATTTTGTGAAATAGAAATTTTGGGCTTATTTTGCACTCCAGAAACGGTGGATGTAGTTCAGTCGGTTAGAACGTCGGATTGTGGTTCCGAAGGTCGTGGGTTCGAGCCCCATCTTCCACCCCACCCATAATTATTAAGGAAAGAAGCAATTATCTGAAAATATGATAGTTGCTTTTTGTTTTTATCCAATTCTATATAAAGCCTTTATCGATCTACACCATAATTGATATCCGGTAGTTGCCGGACTCTCCCGTTTTATATTATATTTGACTATGCTCATCAGTTTGTCAACGCTCTAAACTTTATAATTATGAACAACCGGGGAAAATTATTAAGTCTGTTGCTTATTCTTTGTCTGTTAAATGGCATTGCCTCTGCTCAGAAACAAAAAACAAATCCAAAAGGATTCCTTCCGGTTTCGGTTTGGTACAGCGGAGGGAAGGCTCGTGCACCAATGCTCTCAAGGATTACTCCTCAGTCAGAAGCGGAGTGGAGGAAGGACCTCCAACAAATCAAAGCCCTTGGATTCAATACTGTGCGTACCTGGGTGGAATGGGCAGCCTGTGAACCTGAGCGAGGAAAATATAACTTCAGCAACCTGAAACTGCTTTTAAAGCTGGCTGATGAAGTTGGATTGAAAGTGTTCATACAGATGTATGTCGATTCGGCACCTGACTGGGTTGCTGAGCAATTTCCACATGCACTCTTTGAAGCACAGAGCGGTGATAAAGTACATCCGCAGGCAGCACCGGGAGCCTGCACCGACAATCATGATGTTGAAGAAGCAGTTCTCAGCTTCTATACCGAAACAGCCAGAATAGCTGCTTCATATCCTAATTTCTTTGGATGGGACTTGTGGAGCGAACCACATATAATCAATTGGGCATCACTCGATTATATCCCTAATGTACAATTCTGCTTTTGTCCCGGCACCAGGGCAAAATTCAGAAACTGGCTGGAGAAAAAGTACGGATCCATTGGAAATCTGAACAGTGCATGGTACCGTAATTTCGACAACTGGGAACAGGTGGATCCTCCTCGGTTCAGCACAATTCTTAGCTACACCGATTTTGTGGACTGGAAAACCTTTATATATGAAAAACTGGTCGATGATATGCAGGCACGTTATGATGCCGTACGCAAAGCTGATCCTGACCACCTGATTACTGCCCATGCCGTGGGAGCTTCGCTTTTTCAGTCACCCCATGTGGGAGCCGGCGCAACTGACGATTTCATGATGGCACGCCCGCTGGACTATTACGGAGTATCATTATATCCTAAGCACAATCACCCCGACAGGGCATGGTCCGTTACTACATTGCGTACCCAAATGGACTTTACCAGAAGCGCCAATCGTGAAAAAGGAGGATGGTATGTTGGTGAATTACAGGCTGGTATGGGAACGATTGCACTTATGGTAAGTGATCCGGTAACTGCAGACGATCATCGTATCTGGGCATGGTCGGCCATTGCCAAAGGAGCCAAAGGTGTCAATATATATGCATATTACCCGATGTCGACAGGCTATGAAGCCGGCGGATACGGGCTCATCAGCCTCGATGGTACCATAACCGACAGGGCAACAAAAGCCGGTGAAATGGCTGCAATGGTAAACCGGAACCAGGACCTTTTCCTTGCTTCAACACCAGTAAAAGCCAAAATAGCCATTGTATATAATCCTCTTACCCAGATGGTAGGCGGCATGCAGCGACGAGACTACCCGGGAGCACTTCCCAATTCACTGATCGGATATTTCCAAACCTTTGCCAACCACAATATACCGGTCGATTTTATTCATCTTAAGCACATCGAAAATCAGGATCTTTCGCAGTACAGGCTCGTGATCATCCCTTATCCGATAATGTTTACAGTTAAAGCTGCCACAGGAGTCCGTGAATTCGTTAAAAACGGTGGCTACGTTCTGGCTGAAGCACGTCTGGCCTGGAACGATGAACGCGGCTACGCCTCAGAAATCATACCCGGTCTTGGATTACACGATGTATTTGGCGTTCGTGAAAACGAGGTAAGAATGAGTGAAAAAAAATTAAATCTGACTGTCACCAGTCTTAAGCATCCCGCTCTTGAAGGATTAGCAGCAGGCAGTTTACTGAAAGGCTCATTGTACTCACAATCAGTAAGTCCCCTGGAAAATCAAAAAATTGAGATACTGGCCACCTCAGAACAAGGACAGCCCTGTATAGTAAGTACCCATTATGGAAAAGGCGAAGCAATGCTGGCCGGGTCTTATCTTGGCATGGCTAACTTCCCTGAGGTTGAGCCAAACAACGATATCTTTTTTACAAATCTTCTGAAATGGGCAAAGATCGAACGTCCATTTACCACATCCCTCGACGGAAGAACCTCATCACAGGTTGAGGTACGGCTCCAGGATAACCCGAACGGATATGTTGTTTTCGTGATCAATCACAGTACCGGGACTGAAGAAATAAGCATCGATCTTAAAGTAAAAAATAACGCGAACTATAAGATAAGGGATCTTATCAATAATACGGAAGTAAGCCAGAAGGGAAGCAATAATCTATTGAAACTGAATACTTCCCTCGAGCGGAAACAGGTCAGAATATGGGAGATAAAAGGATTGTGATTCGTTAAATCAGCTTCGCCTCTCCTAAATCCCTATCACGGGAGGTACTTTACATCATGTTTGCCTCTCCCTAAATCCCTCCCCCGAGTGGGAGGGACTTGAAAAATAACCAACGATGAAGTTATTAATAACCAGGATATTATTAAATGAATTTCAACAAACAGCAAACGGACCTTCCCCCTCTCTCCCGGGACTAATCTCTTATCACATTTAATTTTGTCTCAAGGAGAAGGGGATCCCTCATTTTCGCCAACCCCTCGCAGGCTGAGGGTTACCAGATGTGTATAAAGATTAGCTCTCCCGGGAGAGGGGAATCAGAGGAGGTGAGGCTGCTCCGTAGCCAGGAGACTTTATACATTCTTCTTGTAGGTGTATTTAATATATGAAACGAATGACAACGCTGCAAGAGCTATTACTGTGACATATACAAATCCCGGTACGGGGACAGGATCACCTGAAGCATATGAGTGAAGCCCGGACAGGTAATAATTAACCCCGAAATATGTCATCAGCACTGAAGAAAATGCAAACAATGCCAGAAGATTGAAAGTAAAAATATCCTTCATGCCGGGGATTGCCCTTGAATGTACCACTATACTGTAAATTATAATTGTGATCAGCGACCATGTCTCCTTCGGATCCCATCCCCAGTATCGTCCCCACGATTCATTAGCCCAAATGGCTCCGAGGAAAGTACCGATTGTAAGAAAATAAAGCCCCAGGGTGAGTGTTTTGAAATTGATAACTGTAAGCTCATCGACTGTTGCAGATATTCTCGAACGGTTCTGATCATTTGAAAGAGCAATCAAAACCATGATTATCAACCCAAGGATAGCTCCCAGACCGAGGAAGCCATAGCTGCCGGTAATTACGGAAACATGAAGGGTAAGCCAGTATGATTTCAAGACAGGAACCAGGTTTGTTATTTCAGGATCCATGAAGCTCAGGTGTGCTACCATGAGAGTCATTGAAGCCAGAACGCCTGTTGCAGAAAGCGCGAACGCCGACCTACGGCTGAAAATAAATCCTGCCAGAAGGGTAACCCACGAGATGAACAACATGGATTCATATCCATTGCTCATGGGAGAATGACCGGCAATATACCATCTTAATCCAAGGCCGAATGTATGAGCCACAAATCCAGCAAATAGCAGCCATCCCATTATTCTTACAACCATTGTTATTTCCTTCCTTCCTCTTATAACCATGATTATCAGACCAATAAGCATGATCAAACCGATAGTTGCATAAAAAGGAAACAGCTTTTCGAAGATGTTCAGCTTATAATACAGAAGCTCAGCCCTGGTTTTTAAATCTGAAGGAAGATCGTACTCAGAGAACCTCTCCTGATAACCACTTACTGATTCTGAAATCTGACGTACCGCAGCCAGATTAGCTGATTGAACTGCATCGGTTAATAAAGGTACTATACTACTGAGATAAAGCGAATCTTCCTTGCTGATTGCAGTCTTAAGAGCTTCCTGGGGTGATCCCCACATATGCGTTGTGTCTTTCACAGGAAAGAGCTTTAGGAAATCGCCCTTGTAGATCATATAGACAATGTTCAGCCTTTCATCGACTTTCATTACTTCCTTATCAGTCTTACTCCTTTCGCCAGGTGATTTGGCATAAGCAATGTTCACCATCTCTGACAATTTATATGTTCCGGTACCATCAATATCAACCAGGTCGGTAAATGAAGCTCTATCCCCCCTTATTCCAGCCAGTCGCTGCAGATCTTTGTTGGAGATCTTAATCAGAGGAACATTCTTCCAGTTATTAAAATCGAGAAAAATGCCAAGGAAAACCTGCATTGAAGTGAGCTTCTCAAATTTATTCTCACGTGTCACTTTCCGGAGTATATCATTGCTCAGTGTGAAAAGAGGTTTTGTACGTCCTTTTTGATCCTGAACAAGTACCTTTCCAAATTCTTCAGCAACAGATTTGTCAGGGATAAGCTTTTGTGCTTCAGCGTAATTCAGTCCGGATACAATCAGCAATAATACCAGGAAAGTCACAACCTTCCTTAAATCAGAGGACCAGTGTCCCGGGGTAATTTTTCTGAAAAGAGAATTTTTAATGAAGAGCGAGAGTATTATAAACAGAATCAATAATCCGTAGCCCGCGTATGTAATCATCATCCCTGCAGGATCGTGATTAACGGAAAGAACCGTTCCTTTTTCATCCTGGTCAAAAGAAGACTGGTAAAACCGGTACCCTTTATACTTAAGTATGTTGTTCATGAAAATGAGGAAAGGCATTTCAACGTTTTCTGCTCTATCATATAGTACAACATCGCTTTTATAACCTGAAGGACTTGTTGATCCCGGATATCTCTCCAGGATAAAATCATTAAGTTTCAGGCTGAAAGGAAGGGTAGTCATCATTGAACCATAGCTGACTTCAAACTTATGATCATCCATCATGCATGATCCGTTCACCGGGCCGCCTGAACTTTTGTCCCATAATGAAATTGTGCCCGACTGCGTACCTCTGAACACATGAAAGATGAATGCTGTTTGTCCGGTATTGTGTTCCGCATCGAGAGAAACAGCTTTTACAAGACCCGACAGCATCATCTGCTGGGGAACTATTTTTACGTCCCTGACAGAGAGTACCTGCATGTTTCTGAGAGGCAGGCTGGTTCCGGGGGTGAATTCCTTTGACTCCTTTGTCATCATACTTACCTCTGTAATTAACTCATCTGAAGACAAATAGAATGATGAGGTATCGCTTTTTATGGTAATATCCGTCGAATCTGTTGATTCAAATCCCATCGAAATCCCCTCCACGGTTTTTGCCTGACCTTTTTTCAGGGTAACTGTTTCCATGGTTCTCATATCGCGAGTAACCATAAAAGAAATTACAGGTTCACCATTTGGTGATTCCGAAACTGTTTCGGTTGCATTTGGAATTATTCTTGCCAGTATCAGTTCATAATCGTTACCGGCAACATTGATCTTTTTTTTATAGTTGCCGGCTGAAGCTGCCGACATGGAATATTTTTCAGAATTATCAGCAACCTTATTGCCCTCACTATCTGCGACTGAATAACCTATATATTTATCATTCGAAAAACATTGACTTTGCTCCTGTCCTTCCCTTATATGAATGTTTCCCTCCCATCCGAAATATCGCGTAATTGCTGCTCCTGCAATCATAAGCACAAATGAAATATGAAACAGGAACACCGGAATTTTATCTTTTCTGTAAAGCTTTAAGTCAATCATCCGGCCAGTAAGGTTTACAGCAAGAAGCAGCAGAATAAGCTCGAACCACCTGGTTCCATATACCATACTGTAAGCCGCGGATGATCCGAAATCATTTTCAATGAATGTTGCAATTGCCATGGCCAGGGCAAATAAAACAAACAGAACGCCCATGAAAACGGGAGAAAACAGGAATTTAAAATGCTTCATAATTTTCAGTTATAGAATTTTTGGAGGGTTTGTTTAACCTTTTTCAGAAATTTGTACAAGTTTATCCTTGTTTAATATTTTTATTTTTGCAGAATCAGAATAGATAACTCCGGAATCCTCAAGTTCCCTTAAGATTCTAACAACACATTCCCGGGCCATATTGGTCATTTCACCAAGTTCCTGACGTGAGAGGATCATATCATATTCATCGGCCATAAATACCTCATTTGAAAAGTAAAGCAAAGCATCTGCGAGGCGACCCGGCATTTTCTTTTGTGTAAGATTTATCATCTGAGTCTGAATTCTGATTGATTTTACGCTTATATCTGTAAGCAGGCTTTCAGCAAAATTGATGTTTGTCCTTACCAGTTGCTTAATAATGTCAAAGCCTATAAAGCAAGCCTGAACAGATGACAGGGCGGACACGGAGAATGTATGACGCGAGTTGACATAGGCGCCGGGACCAACTATAAGTTTGCCGGGCCTTACAATACCCAATATGAAATTTTTTCCATTCAGGCCTTCTATATATGTTTTTGCAATTCCATTTGCCATAAATAATGCACTTGAAGTCGGAGAACCCTGCTTGATCATTATTTCTCCGGATTTAAATGTTGCTTCGTACCTGTTTTTATTTACAATGTCCAGCTCTTTTTCAGTCAGCAGGTTAAAATTCTTCCATGCCTGCGGACATTTCTTACAATCATTTACTAAATGAATATCTGACATCTGTGTCCTTTTAAAGGGGTCAAAAGTATAATTTAATGCACCCGGTAAAATTTAAATAACAAATATCACATTTTTTATTGACATTTATCACCGGTAACACAAATATCTATCAATTTATTACCTCTCAAAAAGCATATCATTGTTATCTAAATAACAGAGGTTTTTTGTAACTTGCAGAACGAAAAATATATTAATAAACCCAATATGAAAAAGCTAACCAGACTATTTCCAATTTTAGTTGCAGCAGGATTTATACTTGCATCCTGTGAAGGACCTATGGGACCGGCCGGAACCCCGGGGGTAGATGCGAATGAAACATGCAAGCAATGCCATAACCAGGATGTTGTTGATGCAAAAAAACTTGAATACGAACATTCGAGGCATGCTGAGAGTTCAGATATTGCAGAAGAATATGGCACAAGAAATGCCTGTGCACCATGTCACTCTCATCAGGGATTTCTTGCTGTTGTCAAGAATAATACGCCTGCAACATTTACCGTCAATCCCAGCGATCCCACAAAGTATATAAACAATTACACCGCAGATGCAGGAAACCTTAATCTCCCGGCAGGAATCAATTGCTTTACATGCCACACTTCTCTTCACACTTCATACACAGAGGATGATTTCTTCCCTCTTGCAAATGAAGTTCCGGTTCCTATGACTATGTGGGGAGGCACCAAGACAATTACTTTAGCTAAAACTTCTGCTCACCTGTGTGCAAAATGCCACCAGCCACGTCCGGTTACTGCATCTTCAGGTAATATGATTGATTATGCAAAACTGGTTTCAGAACCAGCTACAACTTACAATCTTTCAAATATTGGTTTCAGAACAGGAGTACATTATGGTGTTCAGGCTTCAATGTTCGCAGGTGTTGGCGGAGTCGAATTCGGAACAGGCTACACAAACTCAGTGCATGCTGCCCAGGCATCCTGTGCATCATGCCACATGGCCGCTCCATCAGGACTCAAAGGCGGACATTCATTCGCAGTTGCCGGCAACTTCAATGGTTGCAACACATGCCATACCGGTTTGACCGCTACCAGTCCATTATTTACTGCAACGCAGACCGAAATCAAGGGCCTGATTGATGCTCTGGCTGCAAAGATAAACCTGATCGGCGCTGGTCATGATATTCTTCAGAAAGATCCTGTTGACAACCAGTATCATGGATATTTTGATGTATTCGATGCTTCCAACCCCACAGGTTACTGGAGGAATCCTGCAAACGGTTCTCCAGCCTTCCCGGCCCTTACAAATGCACAGTTCGGAGCAATCATCAACTTCCAGTTGCTTGTAAGAGATAAGAGCCTTGGTGTTCACAACTATCCATACATGAAGAAACTTCTTGAAAACACAATCGCAGCAATCTAAACCTGATCATACATACCGGGGTGCCTCAAAAGGGCACCCCTTTTTTTTTGCTATAAGTTCTTCAAATGAATATTGAACGAAGAACAAACGAAATCAGAATAGCGAAGGTCCTTAAAAATGAACAATTGAACAGCGGTGTGCAAAGTTCTTAATTCTTAATTCGAATGTTCGAATGTTCGAATGTTCGAATGTTCTTCATTATTCCTTCTCAATAAAAAAGGTTGTCTTGTTTGAGACAACCTTTTTTAAATCTGCAGATTACCTTAATCTATTTTTTGAATGTACGCATGTAATTAACCGTGTTCCAGATATCAGTATCTGACATCTTTCCTTCGTACTTTGGCATTTCACCACGTCCGGTTTTAGTTTTGTAAAAATGTTCCCCGTCTGTCTGATCCTGGTATTCAGGCTTTGAAAAGTCACCGGGAAATGTTTTAAGCGCCCTGGCTTTGACACCATCTCCCAGACCTGTCTTACCATGACAAGAAGCACAGTTTTTGTTATAAAGAGCCATACCGGCTTTGTTGCTGGCATCACCCATTGCAACAGGATTTTTCATTGATTTAGAATTAGCAGGAACCACCCATGGTTTTGG
>JBBQJD010000006.1:0-70726 GCA_038325595.1 Bacteroidales bacterium
TAGAGGGCATAAGTTTGTACGCTATGCAGATGACATAGTTATACTGTGTAAGAGTAGACGAAGTGCCGAACGCACCTTGGAGAGCATTATTCCTTTTGTAGAAAGGAAATTGTTTTTAAAGGTGAACCGTCAAAAGAGCCAAGTATCCAATATAAGGGGAATAAAATTCCTGGGATACTCCTTTTACATATAGGATGGAAAGTGCAAGTTTCGGTTACATCCAAGAAGTTTGCAAAAGATGAAAGACAGAATCAAAGAGCTGACATCGAGAAGCAACGGATGGGGAAATGACCGAAGGAAGGAAGCACTGGGCCGATTTATCACGGGCTGGGTGCAGTACTTTAAACTGGCCGATATGGATCACCTATTGATCAGGGTGGACGAATGGTATCGTCGCAGGCTTAGAATGGTAATATGGAAACAATGGAAACGGATTAAAACCAGAATGGCCAACCTAATCAAGCTTGGGGTAAAGAAATCCAAGGCTTATGAGTGGGCGAATACTAGGAAAAGTTATTGGCATATCGCTAACAGCTTTATCCTTAACACCACCATCACTAACGATCGTCTATGCAAAGCGGGTTTTGTTTTCCTATCGTCTTCCTATCGTAAAGTCAGAGTTGTTTCTTAGAGAACCGCCGTGTACCGAACGGTACGCACGGTGGTGTGAGAGGTCGGAAAATAAAATAGGAGGAAAACTATTTTATTTTCCTCCTATTTTATTGTATATTGGCATGAACTTACATTAATTAAAAGAAATGCAACTTTAATCAGGATGTTAAAAAACATAACTATTTTTTTATTATTTTTGAGGTTGATAATCCTGTGAAATTTGGAGAATATGAACTGCATTATAGTTGACGATGATAAGCTGAGTTGTAAAATTCTGGAGGGTTTTGTAAGCAGGTACCCTTCATTGAATTTGATAGGTTCATTCAGCGATGCAGTGGCAGCTAGAAACATTTTTACCACACGAAACGATATTGATCTTATTTTCCTTGATATCGAAATGCCTGAGATGAATGGCTTTGATTTAATAGGAAGTCTCGACTTTCCGCCAAATATAATAATAGTATCAGCAGCAGAAGAATATGCCCTCCGGGCTTTTGATTTCAATGTGGTCGATTATCTTCTGAAGCCCATCTCGTACGGTCGCTTTGCTAAAGCTATAGATAAAACATTCAAATACTTTGGAAGAAAAGAGGTTCCGGTCAGCGGCGATGAAGAGATTTTTATCAAGAATGGCTCCTCTCTGGTAAAATTAAAGCTTAAGGAAATTGTATATGTGGAAGCCCTCGAAAACTATGTCACTCTTAATACCAGCGATGATAAGTACACTATTCACTTCACAATGAAAGCCATTGAAAGCCAGTTGCCTTCATCCGTTTTTGTAAGAGTGCACAGGTCATATATTGTCAATAAAAGCATGGTTCAGTCCATTAAGGATAATTCTCTCGAACTCATTGTCGGAGATACCATAAAAAGTATTCCTGTAGGGAAATCATACAGAGACTCTTTCCTTAATGATATAAACGTGATGGCCAGATAATTATCTGCATTCTCATGCTTACCAACCGCCAGCTTTTTCTCAGGCATCTTGGACAAACTTCACCTGCACCGATGATGTTGGAAATCGTCAGGGCTGAGGGCGTTTTTATGTATGGCCCGGATGGTAAAAAATACCTCGATCTGATATCAGGTGTTTCAGTCAGCAACACAGGTCACAGTCACCCCAAAGTCGTTGAAGCTGTCAAAAAACAGGTGGATTCACACATGCACCTCATGGTTTATGGGGAGATCATCCAGAGCCCTCAGGTGAAATATGCTAAGAAGCTTCTATCTATACTTCCGGAACAGCTTAATACGTGTTATTTTGTCAATTCAGGAAGTGAAGCGGTTGAAGGTTCATTAAAGCTAGCCAAAAGATTCACAGGAAGAAGCCGGATCGTATATTTTAAAAATGCATATCATGGAAGCACTCACGGTGCCCTTAGCGTACAGGGAAATGAGTTCTTCAGAAATGCATTCAGACCATTGCTTCCTGAGACATACCAGGCTGAATTCAATAATGAAAAATCACTCGATCTTATAGATTCATCAACTGCATGTGTGATAATTGAACCTGTCCAGGGTGAGGGCGGGATAATATATCCTGAAGATGGTTTCCTTGAAAAAATAAGAACCCGGTGCAGCACTAACGGCGCTTTGCTTATATTCGATGAGGCACAGACAGGCTTTGGCCGTACAGGACATATGTTTGCTCTTGACAAGTTTGGTGTTGTTCCTGATATCCTGGTTCTTGCGAAAGCCCTCGGAGGGGGAATGCCGCTTGGAGCATTTTTAACTTCAGGTGAGATAATGTCATCATTGACAACCGATCCTCCTCTGGGTCATATAACAACTTTCGGAGGCCATCCTGTATCGTGTGCCGCCGGACTGGCTGCCCTCAATGTAATAATAGAAGAGAAGCTTGTTGAAGCCTCATTAAAAAAATCTTCAATTTTTAAAAATGAGCTTTCCCATCCTCTTATCACCGGAGTGCGGGGAGAAGGATTGCTGATTGCAGTGCAATTGAATGATCCTGAGATAATTCCTCTGGTAATAAGTCTTGCCCCGGAATATGGCCTGATTCTTGATTACTTCCTTTTCTGTAACAATGCATTCAGAATTGCTCCCCCGCTTACCATCAGCGAAGAGGAGATAAGAGCAGCCTGTAAACAGATCAGTTTGCTTCTAGATGCAGTGATGTCAAAGGCAAAGAAGAAATGAACAGATTAATACTCCTTATTATTATATATCTTACACTTTCAACCGGATTGGTTAAAAGTCAGGACCATATTGATGATTCCCGTTCACTTGAGAAGCTTTTTGGACGCCTGGTAAATAATTATGATGATAATGACCGTATCAGGATAAATGATTCCATCAGAATGATCATTGACGGTTATGTGGAATCAGATTCGGTTTTTAATCACAAGTTTAATAATCTTAAATACCTGGGTCAGATTAAGCCTGCAAATTCAACCTTGAAAATCATAACCTGGAATCTGGTTCTGAGGAATGTTCCGGGCATTTACTATTGTTATTTCATCATGAAAGCGGAACAGGGAGAAAAAAACAGGATTTTCAGATTGACAGCACCTTATAGCCAAAAATCTGTAATTACCGATTCAATATATTCAGAATCAGATTGGTATGGAGCTTTATATTACGATTTCAAATTCTATAAATCCGATAATGATAATTCCTGGATATTATTAGGTATCGATTATGGGGATCCGGATATAAGCCGGAAGATCATAGATGTATTGACTATTTCTTCCGGAGATTCTATAAAGTTTGGAAAAAGACTATTTAGTACAGGTACTGAGATGAAGCACAGGGAGGTCTTTGAATATGCCTCGAATGGAATGATGTCATTAAGATTCAGAACTGACAGCACAATTGTGTTTGATCACCTCGTTCCATTTTCGCCTGCCAATAAAAATGACCGGCAGTATTATGGTCCCGATTACTCTTATGATGCCTATCAACTGAAAAAATCCGGACTCTGGCACCTGGAGATTAATGTTGATGCCAGAAATGAAGAATAACTATCTTTACCTTTTGATATAAGCTATGGTAAAAAATATCAAAACTCATATTATTTGCTATGATGACCACAGAGGTTTTGCCGAAGATGTAAAGAAACGGTTCACTGATGCTGAACGGTATCAGGTTTTATCATTCCAGACCAGAGAGGAGGTTATAGCGTGTTTTGAGAAGGTTAAGGAGCATAAATTCTGCAAAATAGCAATACTTGGTTTACATGAGACCGCGGAGCAGTATTCCCTGATTGACCATCTCATCATGGAAATCAAGAATACTGACCGGAGGACAGGAATAATTCTTCTTGGGCCGCCCGATAAAATGGAAGAAATAAAGAAAACCCTTAAAATTAATATTGATACATATATTCCAAAAAATGCCAATATGATTCTGCGTGTTCACAACGCTGTTAAAAAGTTAATCAGTGAACATAATATAGAAGTATTCAGGAAGCGTAGAAACATATCCTTCTATGCACTACTGTCTTTTTTACTGCTGGCTGTCTTACTTATAATCATAAGTTATTTCAGGCTGCCGCAATTCTTTTAGGATTATCTTTCTGCTCCTTCCCACTTGCCTTGCTCCGCCGAAGCAGCAACCATCTGCACCATAAAATTATACGGCTTCGCGAAGGCGAGGGGGAAGGTTGGCAAGGGGGTCTTAAGAGTTATAAGGTTTGTACTTCTTCCTAATCTGGATCTGTTATCCATGACTATTTGTCAGAAGAAGATCAACGGCACAAATTTTGAATAAAAAAGACAAATTAATTATGTTTAACAATAATACTTAATGATATGCAAACCGGAAAGATAGGAGTAACAACTGAGAACATTTTCCCGATAATTAAAAAATTCCTTTATTCTGATCATGAAATTTTTCTTCGTGAACTTATTTCAAATGCGGTCGATGCAACGCAAAAGCTGAAAACTCTGGCATCAGTTGGCGATTACAAGGGTGACCTGGGTAATACAACTATTAATGTTTCTGTAGATAAAAAGAAGAAAACCATTACCATTTCAGATAAAGGTATCGGAATGACAAAAGATGAACTCGACAAGTACCTTAATCAGATCGCTTTTTCGAGTGCCAACGATTTTCTTGATAAATATAAGGATCAGGCAGGTGCCATTATAGGTCATTTCGGTCTTGGGTTTTATTCTTCCTTCATGGTATCTGAAAAAGTTGAAGTGATTACCAGATCTTATCAGGAAGATGCGCCTGCTGTTAAATGGACCTGCGACGGAAGTCCTGAATTTACTATCGATGAAATTGAAAAAGACAGCAGGGGTACAGACGTGATATTGCATATCGATAAAGACTCAAAGGAATTTCTGGAAGAAAACAGGATAGAGCAACTTCTGAAAAAGTACTGTAAGTTTCTTCCGTTTGAAATTGCATTTGGCAAAGAGCAGGAATGGAAAGATGGAAAAATGGTCGAAACAGGAAAAGACAAGATCATAAATAATACAAAACCTGCATGGACCCTGAAGCCTGCCGATTTAAAGGACGAAGATTACCTGAAATTCTATCATGAATTATACGCTGCCGGGGACGAGCCTTTATTCCATATTCATTTGAATGTTGACTATCCTTTCAAACTTACAGGGATTCTCTATTTCCCGAAAATCCGCAGCAACATAGAAATTCAGAAAAACAAGATCCAGCTTTATAGCAACCAGGTTTTTGTCACAGATTCAGTTGAAGGAATCGTGCCGGAGTTCCTTACCCTGTTGCACGGAGTGATTGATTCACCCGATATTCCGCTGAATGTTTCCAGAAGTTATCTTCAAAGTGATTCCAACGTTAAGAAAATTTCAAGCCACATAACAAAAAAAGTTGCAGACAGATTAAACGACATCTTCAAAAACAACAGGCCGGAATTTGAAAAGAAATGGGACGACCTTAAGCTCTTCATTGAATATGGTATGATATCTGAGGAGAAGTTCTATGAAAAAGCCTCAAAATTTGCACTCTTGAAAAACACTGAGGATAAGTATTTTACATTTGAGGAATATGAAAAAATCATTAAAGAAAATCAGACAGATAAGAACAATACTCTGATATATCTTTATTCAACAAACAGGACAGATCAGTATTCTTATATCGAAAAAGCAAAAGCAAAAGGATATGATGTTCTTCTTCTTGACGGTCAGCTGGATGTTCATATGATTAATCATCTCGAAACAAAGTTGAAAGAATCGAGATTTGTAAGGGTTGATTCGGATGTTGTAGGCAAGCTTATTCAGAAAGAAGAGACAAACGGATCAAAGTTAAATGAAGATCAGAAAGAAGAGCTGAAAAGTGTTTTTAACCTCAGGGCTAAATCAAAAGAGGTTTTTAATGTGGTATTCGAAAATCTCGATGAAAAAGATGCTCCTGTAGTAATTACCCAATCTGAGTTCATGCGCCGGATGAAGGAAATGGCACAAATGGGAGGAGGAATGAATTTCTATGGTGAACTGCCTGACAGCTACAATATGGTCGTTAATCCCAATCATCATCTGGTGATTAAAATTGCCGCAGATCTTAAGGCTGAATCAGGACAAAAACTGGATGAAAATAATGTTGAAGGGAAAAAGCTGAAGGAGCAGGTTGATTTCATTGAGAATGATCACAAAAAGAAAAAAGAGGATGAAATAGGCCAGGTTGAAAAAGATGATCTTGAGAAGCTTCGTAAAGAATTGTCCGATGTTCAGAATGCCCGTAAGGACATACTTGAATCATATGGTGCTTCAAACAAGATGGTCAAGCAAATGATTGATCTGGCGCTGCTTGCAAACAATATGCTTCGTGGAGAGGAGCTGAGTGCGTTTGTAAAAAGAAGCGTGGAACTTTTGTAGAATAAAAAAGTTAACTCTAAGTACTCCAGGCACTCTGGGCACTTTAGGCACTCTACACTTATAATATCATCCTTCCGATTTCTCCTTTTAAATAATCTATTGCCGCTCTTGTTGGCTCTTTATCCAGCTCCATTATCTTTTCGAGAAGCTGTTTGCTGAAAGCCATGCCATTTGATTTGGCAGGCATTCTTTCAGCTTCGCTGTTAATTATCTTTATCATGTTGGAACGTGCATTCCTGACAACTTCCCATGCCTGCGGACTCATATAAATCTGCTGTGAAAGATTATGTTCAAATTCGCTTCTTATTGTATTCAACATTGCTGAATGAAGCTGTGAGGCCGACATGTCAGGTGTGCTTACCCTGACAAGAAGGGATTCAAGTGAGATCCTTTCCAGGAAAAGCACAATACGCTCATAAGCCTGAAGCTTTATTTGTGTGACTACCTTTGAATTCTGCAGGAGAAGCTCCTGTTTCCTTTTGTCCTGGTCGTTTCTTATCATGCTTCTAAGCACGATCCAGGCAGTAAAGAAGACGATCAGCGAGGGAATACTGATCTTCAGGATATCGGATAATAATTCCATGATTTGAATGTTTAAACAAACTTAAGGAAAAAGTTTGGAGTGAGCTAAAGTTTGAACAGGAAGTTTGAAGTGAGCTAATGTTTGGAGTACTTAGAGTTGGACGAATGAATTCCCCTTCCCCGGAGATGTGATAGTTGACTTTGCCAATTTTTTTTTAGGGGACAACAATGATTCTGAATATACTTCCTACATTTGGTTCATACATAAAACTACAGGTATGGAATACTTATCAGACAGAATTAAATCTTTATCAGTATCGCAGACCCTTGCTATGGCCCAGAAAAGCAGGGAATTAAAAGCAAAGGGAATTGATATAATCAGCCTGAGCCTGGGGGAGCCTGACTTTAATACTCCCGATCATGTAAAAGAGGCAGCCAAAAAGGCAATTGATGATAATTATTCAAAGTATCCTCCGGTACCCGGGTATAATGATCTGAGAGAGGCAATTGCAAAGAAATTCAAGGTTGAAAACGGCCTGAATTATTCACCCGAACAAATTATCGTGTCGGCAGGAGGGAAGCATTCATTGATCAATGTTATCCTGTCAATTGTTAATCCCGGTGATGAGGTTATTATACTGGCTCCCTACTGGGTAAGCTATTATGACCAGGTCATTTTAGCAGGAGGGAAACCAGTGGTTGTTACCGCCACAATCGAGAATAATTTCAAAATAAATCCCGCAGATCTAGAAGCTGCCATTACCAACAAAACAAGGTTGATAATCTTCAATTCTCCCTCGAATCCAACCGGTATGGTTTATGACCGTAAGGAAATGGAGAAAATTGCAAGAATAGTTGAAAAGCATGAAGGATTGTTTATTATATCAGATGAAATTTATGAACATATCATCTTCACCGGTGAACACGTAAGCATGGCATCATTCGATTATGTCTTCGACAAAGTGATAACAGTAAATGGTGTTTCCAAAGGATATGCAATGACCGGCTGGAGAATAGGTTATATAGGAGCTCCCTTGTGGATATCAAAAGCATGCAATAAGCTCCAGGGACAGTTCACTTCTGGGGTTTGTTCAATAGCACAGAGGGCTGCCCTTGCTGCAATAGAGGGCAAAAGCGATTCCATTAAAATGATGAGGGATGCTTTCCTGAGGCGCCGCGATCTTATTTGCGGTTTGCTGAAGGAAGTAAAAGGCCTTAAGGTTAGTATTCCGGAAGGGGCATTTTATGTAATGCCTGATATCAGCTATTATCTGGGAAAATCAGATGGTAATACGAAGATCAATACCTCCGATGAGCTCGCATTATATCTTCTTGACAAAGCTCAGGTAGCAACAGTCGGAGGGGATGCCTTCGGAGCACCTGAATGTATCAGAATTTCATATGCTACATCTGATGATCTTCTGGTTGAAGCAGTGAAAAGGATCAAATCAGCTCTCGAGAAATTATCCTGATAAATCCAGGTGTGGAAGACAGTCTTAAGATGAGGTATTTTAATATTTATTATTGGATATAACGTCTTCTGAAGGCTTACGTTTTTTTTCCTTCTTATGGCTGAGAGAATAGCCAAGCGTTATGATCAGTTCAACACGCTTTGAAACAGGTATGTCAAGAAGCTTTTTTACCATCTTTTCATCGAACCAGCCGATCATACATGAACCTATTCCTTCCGCCCTGGCCTGAAGGCATATGTTTTCCGAGGTAATACCGATGTCGATCAGGGAATAATCTTTGTTCTTAATTGTTCCACCGATTCTTGATGACAAATTGGCTTTTTCCCTGATAACTATCAGTAATACAGGTGCCTGTCCGACAAAGGTATTCATGCCGATGATGCTGGCCGATGATGCTTCGGCTACCTTTTTTAAAAGTTCGGGTTCGGTTACAACAATAAATTTCCATGGCTGGGCATTGCATGCGGAAGGGGCAAGCCTGCCTGCTTCAAGAATCCTTTCCAGCTTCTCTTTTTCAATAGGCTTGTCGCTGTATTTCCGGTCGCTCTGGCGGGACCGGATCAGCTCGAGCATGTCAATTCCATCCATTTTCCTTGCGCAATACTATATAACTCTTTTTATATCTTTGGGATATTCAAAAACATGCTTCTTCCCTGTGCTCCTCTGTGACTTCTCTGTGAAACTCTGTGTAAGTTCTTCAATGGTTCTGTTTCCCGCATTTTTTACCCCTAAATCCCCCGAGGTGGACTTTTAATTTGTTTATCTTCAACACTTCAAGTTATTAAAATTGAAGTTCCTACCTTTTCCGTAGGAGGGGGACTTTGCGGTTATTAATCTTAAATACTAGTAGTTCTCAGCTTTCAATTCGAAATAAGCTGTCGGATGAAGACACGCCGGGCAGTTATTCAGAGGTTTGGTTCCGAAATGAACATATCCGCATTTCCTGCAATACCAGAATACTTTTTCTTCACGCTGAAACACCTTGTCCTGCATTACATTCTCAAGAAGTTTTCTGTATCTTTCCTCATGAACTTTTTCCGCCATTGCAATTGCCTTGAAGGCAGTGGCAACAGTTTTGAAACCTTCAGCTTCTGCAACTTTTGCAAAAGTTGGATACAGGTCACTCCATTCTTCGTATTCTCCTTCAGCAGCAGCCTTGAGGTTATCTTTTGTAGTTTCTGTTTTGCCTCCGGGATATGATGCTGTTATCTCTACCATTCCGCCTTCGAGAAATCTGAAAAACCTTTTTGCATGTTGTTGTTCCTGCAATGCAGTCTCAAGAAAGATTCCTGAAATTTGTTCGTATCCTTCTTCTTTGGCAACTTTGGCAGCAAACTCATACCTGTTCTTTGCCTGTGATTCACCCGCAAATGCCTTAAGGAGGTTCTTCTCTGTTTGCGTTCCTTTCAGACTTTTTTCCATATCCATAGGATTTAGTTTTTAGTTATATGATTAGTGGATTTTATTAAAATTGTTTGAGGATAAATATAACAAAAAATAATATCTTTATTTCTCAAATCAGCTAATGAAGAAAAGTCATACTAACCAAAACATAAAAAAATGATAATTACTTTAGTACTTCTTGGATTGATCGTGCTGGCCGTTCTTATGGTTATATCACTGTATAACAGGCTTGTAAAGCTAAGAAATAATCGTGAACAGGCGTTTTCGGATGTCGATGTTCAGCTTAAGCAAAGACACGATATGATACCTCAGCTTGTTGATACCGTAAGAGGTTATATGGGCCATGAGCGTGGTGTGCTGACAGAAATTACCGAAGCCCGGGCGAATGCTATGAGGGCAACAACAATTAATGAAAAGATAGCGGCGGAAACACGTCTTTCAACAGCTCTCGATGGATTAAGAATATCGGTTGAAGCATATCCGGATTTGAAAGCAAGTCAGAATTTCATGGATCTTCAGAATGAAATTTCAGATGTTGAAAATAAAATAGCAGCGGCACGGAGATTCTTTAACTCTGCAACAAAGGAGCTAAATGTTGCAACGGAGATTTTTCCTTCAAATATTATAGCTTCGATGTTTAATTTTAAACGCGAACCGATGTTTGAACTCGGAGAACAGCGTGCAGCAGCTGAACAGCCACCTAAAATTCAGTTCTGATACAGATGAAGTATTTTGGATTGCAGAGTCAGATTCGCAGGAATAATACCAATTCGATTCTTATCCTCCTGATGTTTCCTGTTGTATTCTTCGGGTTAACATGGCTATATTTCTTTTTTACATCCTTCGGACAGGATCCCTATGCAACATCGGACACCAGGACCTTTCATTTTGATTCGGTCAATCATCATTTCCTTGCTACGATACCATGGATTACTATTGGGGTAATCATCTGGTTTACTGTAGCCTGGTTCTCTCATACTTCAATGATAGCTTCTGCAACCGCATCAAGACCGTTGGAAAGAAAAGAGAACAAAAGGGTGTACAACCTGGTTGAAAACCTTTGTATATCGACCGGAATGGCAATGCCTAAAATCAATATTATTGAAGATGACTCATTAAATGCCTTTGCAAGCGGGATTGATTCAAATACCTTTACAGTTACGCTTTCAAGGGGTATCATTGATAAACTTGATGACCCGGAACTGGAAGCTGTAATTGCTCATGAACTGACCCATATACGGAACCGCGATGTGAGATTACTTATCATATCGATTGTGTTTGTAGGAATTTTTGCCTTTGTTTCTGAGACGCTTTTCAGATCAATGAGATACGGAAGCATGGGAAGGAATAAAAAAGCAGGCGCCGGAATACTGATTGCTCTTCTGCTTGCTGCATTTGGATATCTGATCGCTTCACTGTTCAAATTTGCTCTTTCAAGAAAACGTGAATACCTGGCAGATGCCGGAGCTGCAGAACTTACCAGGAATCCTCTTGCACTTGCATCAGCATTGAAAAAAATTTCAGCTGATTCTACAATCGAAGCTGTTAAAAGAAAAGATGTGGCACAGTTGTTTATTGAGAATCCGCAGGTTAAGGAAAAAGATGCATTTTCACTCAGCTCATTCTTTTCAACTCATCCTCCAATCAGTAAGAGGATTCAGATACTGGAACAGTTCTGATCATTGTAAAGGGTTTTTCTCTTTTTTACGGAAATGAATGAGTTTTGCTTCTTCCCCCCGTAAAAGTCTGCCTATATTTTTCCTGTGGGTTATAAGCAGGGCAATACCTATTAGTATTGAAAAGATCTTAAATATGGTTGAAGGACTCCCGAATACCGTAAAGAGAAATATTGGAAAAGCCAGTCCCGCGCTCATTGATGAAACAGAAACGATTCCGGTAAGAAAAAGGACGACCAGAAATACCACAAAACAGCTGAGTGTCAATACAGGCTGCAATGCAAAAAGTACTCCGAACACGGTTGCAACCCCTTTACCTCCTCTGAAGCCTGCAAATAATGGAAATATATGTCCAACAACTGCTGTAAGTCCTGCAAGTATCTTTAAATTAGTGAGATGGGCCGGGTCTTCCGGTGCAAGGTTCAGGAAGAATGGAAGCATTGCTGCCAGCCATCCTTTGGAAACATCTATCAGAAGTACCGGAATACCTGTTTTCCAGCCGAGCACCCTGATAACATTTGTTGTCCCTGCATTATGGCTTCCGTGTTCCCTTACATCTATACCATGGAATTTTCTTCCTATCCACACTGCTGCAGGAACTGAACCTAGCATATATGCAAGCAGAAATGCTGCAAAATAACTGATAATAGTCATCCGGTATTATTGAGAAGAAACAAAGATAGTATTTTATTGGTATTTTCAGATTTTCGGACCATGATCAGCCAGTTTTGCAGTCTCTTCTTTATCAGCGAATTTATTGAAATTGGTTATGAATTTCAGGGCCAGATCTATAGCTGAGGTATGCCACTTTGTCGAAGATTCCCAGGCTTTGGTCGGGTCGAGGATGGTATCGTCAACACCTTCAAGCGTCAGCGGTATGCTTAAATTGAATACCGGGAGGCTTATGAATTCACTATTTTTTATGGAATCATCAAGAATTGCATTTATTATCCTGCGTGTTGAGGGCAAATCAATCCTGAAGCCAGTGCCATAAGGTCCACCCATCCAGCCTGTATTTACCAGCCAGGCATCAGCATGATGTATCTTCATTTTCCTGGTAAGTTCATTGGCATAAATAAGAGGATTGAGCATCAGAAAGGCAGCTCCAAAACAGGCTGAGAATGATGGAACCGGCTCAACAATGCCTCTTTCTGTACCTGCTACTTTTGCTGTATAACCGCTCAGGAAATAGTACTTGGTTTGTTCTTCAGTCAAGTGACTTACCGGAGGCAAAACCCCGAATGTATCAGCCGAAAGAAAGATTACCTTTTTCGCATGACCGGCTTTTGAAACAGGTTTTACTATGTTATGAATGTGATATATCGGATATGAAACCCTTGTATTTTCAGTTTTTGAGTTATCATTAAAATCTATGGTTCCGTCAGGCAGAACCACAAGGTTTTCAAGCAGGGCATCGCGCTTGATCGCGTGATAAATATCAGGCTCATTTTTTTTGCTCAGCTTTATACATTTGGCATAGCATCCGCCTTCAAAATTAAAGATACCGTCATCATCCCAGCCATGCTCGTCGTCGCCGATCAGCGCCCGGTCAGCGTCTGTCGAGAGCGTAGTTTTGCCTGTTCCCGAAAGTCCGAAGAAGATGGCAGTATCACCGTTCTTACCTACATTAGCAGAGCAATGCATGGATGCTATCCCTCTGAGCGGCAGGTAGTAATTCATAACTGAGAAGATCCCTTTTTTCATTTCACCACCATACCAGGTACCGCCAATTACACACATTCCGTCTGTTAGGTTGAAACATACAAAATTTTCGGAATTCAGTCCCTGTCTCTGCCAGTCGGGATTAATAGCTTTCGAAGCATTGAGTACCACGAAATCAGGTTCGAAATCAGCCAGTTCTTCAGGTTCAGGCCTGATAAACATGTTCTTTACAAAATGGGCCTGCCAGGCAACCTCAAGTATAAACCTGACCTTAAGCCGTGTATTTTCGTTAGCACCGGAGTAGCAGTCAACAATAAATAATGTATTACCAGCTAATTGTTTTGAAGCAATATTCCTGAGATGATCCCATATCTCGTAACTGACAGGTTTATTGTCAGAAACTGACAAATCCTTTTTCCACCACACTGTATCCCTGGTTTTATCATCGAGAACAACATACTTATCTCTTGGTGAACGTCCCGTAAATATTCCTGTATCAACTGATATTGCTCCTGTTCTTGTAATAATTCCTTTTTCATATTTTCCAAGTTCCGGCTTCGTCTCTTCTGCAAATAACTGATTGAATGAAGGATTATAGATAATTTCTTTTACATGGGTTATACCATATTTTATTAAATCATCAGGAGCAATCATCTTTTAAACTTTAAAATTCATATATCCAAAGCTATTAAAATTCATTATTAATTCCGGTTCATAATCATCCTAATTTTATTAACAGGAAAATATTTCATGATTCATAATACTCATATTAAAAGAAAAAGGGCATCACCGATGCCCTTTCTTCTTATTTTAAAATAAAACTTATTTGCCAAATTTAATTGAAGCCTGGGCTGCAGCCAGTCTGGCGATTGGAACGCGGAAAGGAGAGCAGCTCACATATGTCAAACCTGATTTGAAGCAGAATTCAACAGAAGCCGGATCACCACCCTGTTCGCCGCAGATCCCGACCTTTAAATCAGGTCTGGTTGCACGTCCTTTTTCAACTGACATTTTGATAAGCTGTCCTACACCATCCTGATCGATTGTCTGGAACGGGTCAGCAGCAAGTATCTTTTTGTCAAGATAGTCATGAAGGAAGCCGCCTGTATCATCACGGCTGAATCCGAATGACATCTGGGTAAGGTCGTTGGTACCGAATGAGAAGAATTCAGCAGTTTTTGCCATACGGTCAGCCAGAAGGCATGCACGCGGAATTTCAATCATTGTACCATATTTGTACTCGATAGACTTAACTCCGAATTTCTGACATACTTCTGCATATACTCTGTCAACAATTTTCTTGGTATAATCAATTTCCGTAACATCGCATGTAACAGGAACCATGATTTCAGGGTGAGGTTTCTTGCCTTCATTGATCAGTTCAAGCGAAGATTCGAAAATAGCCCTTATCTGCATTTCTGAAATCTCGGGGAAAGTAATTCCAAGACGAACACCTCTGTGACCCATCATCGGGTTTGACTCATGAAGAGCTTCTCCGCGTTTGGCAACATCTTCTTTCTTAATGCCCAGAGCCTTTGCAAGTTCTTCCTGTTTCTCGGCGCCCTGCGGAACAAATTCGTGGAGTGGAGGATCAAGAAGCCTGAAAGTAACCGGCAAACCATCCATAGCTACCATGGTAGCTTTCATATCTTTCTTGACATAGGCAAATAATTCATTGAGAGCTTTGCGGCGCTCGGTTTCATCTGCACTGAGAATCATTTTACGGAGAAGGAATAATGGAGCCTCTGAACCTTTGCCGTAAAACATGTGCTCTGTACGGAACAGGCCAATACCTTCAGCTCCATAGTTACGTGCGATAACAGCATCCTCCGGAGTCTCTGCATTAGTACGGACTCCCATTTTCCTGAATTTGTCAACGATCCTCATAAACTCCTGGAAGCGTGGATTTTCTGTTGCATCCATAAGTGCTATGGCACCACTGTAAACATTTCCTTTGGTACCGTTAAGAGTAAGAGTATCACCTTCTTTAATAACTATGTCGGTGCCTGTTACCTTAGCAATTTTCTTTGAAGCATCAACATGAAGAGCACCTGCACCGACTATACAGCATTTACCCCATCCGCGTGCTACAAGTGCAGCGTGTGAGGTCATCCCGCCACGTGCGGTAAGGATACCCTCAGCGGCACGCATACCTTCAACGTCTTCAGGGTTGGTTTCTTCACGAAGAAGAATAACCTTTTCACCTTTTCTGAACCATGCAACAGCATCTTCAGCATTGAAAACAACTTTTCCAACTGCTGCTCCAGGACCTGCGGGTAAACCTTTAACCATAGGTTTGACTTTCTTCTCAGCATTCGGGTCGCATATCGGGTGAAGAAGCTCATCAAGCTGTGCAGGATCAACCCTCATAACAGCTGTTTTTTCTTCAATCAGTTTTTCTTGAAGCATATCCATTGCCATGTTGAGGGCAGCAGTACCAGTTCTTTTACCGGCACGGCACTGTAGCATATAGAGTGTTCCTTCCTGGATTGTAAATTCGATATCGAGCATATCCTTGAATGATTTTTCAAGAATATTACGTATATCCCATAACTCCTTGTAAGTACCCGGCATTGCTTCCTGCATGCTGTGCAGATGTTGATTCTGCTCATTTTTTGTATCATCGTTCAGAGGGCTGGGGGTACGGATTCCTGCCACAACGTCTTCTCCCTGGGCGTTTACAAGCCATTCACCATAGAAAAGATTATCACCTGTAGCGGGGTTACGGGTAAATGCAACACCGGTAGCAGAAGTGTCACCCATATTTCCGAATACCATTGCCTGTACGTTTACAGCTGTTCCCCAATCATCAGGAATACCTTCGATGCGTCGGTATGATACAGCCTTTTTCCCGTTCCAGCTCTTGAATACGGCTTTGATACTGCCTTCAAGCTGTTCTTTTGCATCATCAGGGAAAGGTTTTCCAAGTGCTGCTTTTACAATTTTCTTAAAGTCTTCAGAAAGCTGTTTCAGTTCATCAGCAGAGATTTCAGTATCTGATTTATATCCTTTTTGTTTTTTAAACTCGTCAAGCTTTTCATCAAGCTGCTTGCGTATTCCTCGTCCTTCTCCAAGATCAATACTTTCAGCTTTTTCCATAACCACGTCAGCATACATCATAATCAGACGCCTGTATGAATCCCATACGAAACGCGGATTATTGGTTTTTTTCAGGAAACCAGGGATTGTAGCAGAGCACAGACCGATATTCAATACAGTGTCCATCATGCCAGGCATAGAGCTGCGTGCACCCGAACGGCATGAAACCAGCAGAGCATTCCCGGGATCACCATATTTCATGTTCATTGCTTCTTCAGTTTTCTTCATTGCTGCCCATACTTCAGGCATCAGTTCAGCTGGAAGCGTACAATTGTTCTTATAATATTCATTACAAGCTTCTGTAGTGATCGTAAAACCTGCAGGAACCGGTAAACCAAGCAGACACATTTCTGCCAGATTCGCCCCTTTACCGCCAAGAAGATTCTTCATGTCGGTCTTACCCTCTGCAGTTTTCTTACCAAAGGAGTAGACTCTTTTTACCTGTGACATAATTTTATTTGTTTTGAGTTAAAAATTTGTTTGATGTTTCAAAAAATAAGTCGCAAAGGTAGCATTAAAAATGAATTTTTAAAAGTCAGGAAGAGATTACTTGAAAGGAAATGTTTTAGTACCCTGCAGCTTGTCCGTCTTTCCTCGACTCTGAAGCCCCAAACCACACCTTATTAACAGGATCCCACATAATTGCCTGATATCCACCATATCCGCCAAGATCCCACTGTATTGTGTGACCCATGTTTAACAGCTTTTGAATAACTTCCCATCTGAAACCATTCTCGAGGAGAAGTATCCCTCCGTTGGTCATTTGCTGACCCGTTGGTTCCGAAGATCCTGTATGATGCATTCGCGGAGCGTCGCCTGCTTCCTGCAGGTTCATTTTAAAATCTATCAGATTTACAACGATCTGTACATGTCCCTGCGGCTGCATGTCACCACCCATGACACCAAAACTTATCCAGGGCTGGTTATTTTTTGTGATGAATGCAGGTATTATTGTATGGAACGGCCTTTTCCCAGGGGCATAAACATTATTATGGCCTGTTTCAAGACTGAACATTTCCCCCCTGTCCTGTAGTACAAAGCCAAGGCCGGTTGGACACATACCCGATCCCATTCCCCTGTAATTACTCTGGATTAGCGACACCATGTTGCCGAATTTGTCTGCAACGGTAAGATATATTGTATTACCGGCTTCAATCTTTCCGGCATCAAAATTATTTGCCGCCTTGCCGGGGTTAATGAGCTTCCTTCTTTCTGCAGCATATTTTTTGGAAATAAGCTCTGCGACCGGTTTGTTGTTAAAAACCGGATCGGCATAATACCTGGCCCTGTCCTCAAAAGCAAGTTTCTTGGCTTCAGTGAAAAGATGCATGTATTCGGCAGAGCCAAATCCCATTTTCTCAATGTCATAACCTTCCAGAATGTTGAGCATCTGCAGAGCTGCAATACCCTGACCGTTCGGGGGAAGCTCCCATATATCATACCCCCTGTAATTGGTGCTTACCGGCTCCACCCATTCCGAATGGTGTCTTGAAAGGTCTTCATAGGAAAGAAATCCCTTTTGTTGCTTCATAAAAGCTGCAATATCCCTTGCAATGGTTCCCCTGTAAAACTCGTTCCTGCCGCCCTTTACAATTTTATCAAGAGTATTAGCCAAAAGTGGATTTTTAAAAATTTCCCCTTTGGCAGGTGACTTTCCCCCGGGCATATATACTTCTTTAATATTAGGGTAGTCACGCAACAGTTCCGTGCCTTTTTCAAGAGAATATGCAATTAGTTCTGTAACCGGGAATCCATTCTTTGCATAATTGATTGCCGGCTGAATAATATCTCTCATGGGCAGACGTCCGAACATATCATGCATTTCAAACCAGCCGTCTACACAACCGGGCACCGAAACCGGCAGTGGACCGTAAGATGGAATAAAATCATATCCGTTTTCCCTGAAATATTCATACTTTAGTGACCGTGGTGACTTTCCGCTGGCATTAAGTCCATACAGCTTGTTTTTATCAGCGCTCCATATTATGGCGAAAAGATCTCCCCCTATACCTGAGCCGGTTGGTTCTACAACGCCAAGCACCGCATTTGCTGCTATTGCTGCATCAATGGCATTTCCTCCTTTTTTAAGTATGTCGAGTGCGACCTGTGTGGCAAGCGGCTGACTTGTTGCCGCCATTCCATTCATTGTAATTACTTCTGACCGGGTAGCAAAATCCCTTCCTGTCACTCTGTCCTGCCCTGCAGCAATAATTGGAAGCATTGCGCAAAAGGCAATAACAAATACTGGTTTCATTAATTAAAATATTTCTGTAAAAGTAAGAAAGATATTTATCCTCTCTAATTTTCCATCAGATTGATAATGGTTTTTGACATTGCTGATGATCCTGTTCTGAAAGCCGGCCGGAATTCAGGAACGAATCCGGAATTATGCAGTGAGGGCAGGGGAGTACCATTATCTGTATGTTCAAGATATTTTTCATTGTTTACTCCACCAAGCCAGAAAAGAGCAATAGGAATTTTCTCATCAGTAAGACCGTATTTGCCAAAATCTTCAGCCACGGTGGCGGGATCAACGCGTATTACTTTATCATCTCCAAGAATATTCTTCATTGAGCCGACCGATCTCATTACCAGATCATTATCGTTTGTAACCGGAGAAGTTATTTCTTCATCAAAAACAACAAGTGGCATTTTATCCTCGGGAACACCAGCACTGATTGCTGCACCTCTTGCAACTTTTAATATTGATTCCCTGATTTTCAGATATACTTCATCTTCAAAAAATCTGATCGTAAGAAGCATTTTTACTTCATCGGGTATAACATTGTGCTTTGATCCGCCATGAATTGCACCAACTGTGACAACTGCAGGCTTGACCGGATTGATTTCGCGGCTTACAATCGTCTGTAGATCCAGAACTATCCTTGCAGATATTACAACAGGATCGATGGTCATGTGAGGCATTGCACCATGGCCTCCTCTTCCGAAGACCGTTATATCAGCTGAATTAACTCCGGCAAAGATAGGCCCCGGACAATATCCTATCGTACCTGCCGGCAATTCTGCACTTACATGGTAGGCAAGAATATAGTCAGGAACAGGAAACTTTTTAAAAAGGCCATCATTTATCATGGCCTTTGCTCCATCCGACATCTCTTCTGCAGGCTGTGCAATTGCAATAATTGTTCCTTTCCATTCAGCTTTCAATGCCACCAGGGTGTTAAGAGTGCCCAGCCATGCAGTCATATGAAAATCATGTCCGCAAGCGTGCATCACAGGGTACTCAACGCCTTTTGAATCTTTCATGATTACGGAACTTGCAAAAGGCAATCCTGTTTTTTCCTGCACAGGAAGGGCATCCATGTCAGTACGGAGCATGACAACCTTTCCTTTGCCATTACGGAATACACCTACAACACCATTTCCGCCGACCCCGGTTGTTACTTCAAATCCGATCTTTTTCAGTTCTTCGGCCATCCTTGCCGATGTTCTGGTTTCCATTAAAGACAGTTCAGGATTCTTATGAAGATAGGTGTAGAGGTTATAGCTGTCTTCTGTTAATTTATTAACAGAAGATGTTATTCTTTCGTTAAGGTTTTTATTCTGACCTGAAAGAATATAACTAGCAGATAATAAAATAATTACAAAGATTATATTCTTGTACATGATATTTAGATTTGAATTCCAAAAGTGCATATAATTTACCACATAGGTGTCAGGGTAGAACGTAAAATATGTTTATATGTTTATATGTTTATGCGTTTATGCAACTTGCTCTCCCTCATTTTTTTGCCACCAGGTTATTCTCCTAATGTACATTTTCGGAACATCAAACCTTATAACTCTTAAGACCCCCATCCCAGCCTTCCCCCCTCGCCTTCGCGTAGCCACCATAGAGTTTTTTGGTGCAGATGTTTGTTGCTTCGGCGGAGCAAGGCAAGCGGGGAAGGAGTGCATCTTATCAATCTTTCAGAATGCTCTTAGCTTGCCCCCCTGAAACGGGAAAGGGGAATTTTGAATTCGGCATTCGGTGTAAGGCATAGGGTATACTTCGTACAAACCTGGAACCTGGAATCTTGAATTTTGAATTTTGCTCCAGCACCCAGTACCCAGCACCCAGTACCCAGTACCCAGTACCTGGCACCCGGCACCCAATGATTGAGTTCATATTATTTTTGTCATGATTTGCACACCCGGCGGTTTAAAAAAATAATTTAATCCAAGATAATCAGCTTTTTAATATTTTTGTAACGTAATATTCAATTTTCTCTGCCATGAAATTATTATCCAAATTTTTTATCACATTCATTATGATTGTAACTTTAAATTCGTGCAATAACTCAAAACAGAATGGTGCAGACGTGATAGCTGATGACTTCAGTTATTTTGTTGAACAGTTCGACGACATCAGGGTTCTCAAATACAAGTTGCCTGATTTTGACTCTCTTTCACTTCAGCAGAAGAGATACATTTTTTGCCTGAGCCAGGCTGCCCTGGCCGGAAGAGATATATTATGGGATCAGAATTTCAGATATAACCTGCTAATCAGAAAAACTATTGAAGGAATCCTCAGCAGCTATTCAGGTGAAAAGGAGTCTGATGAGTATAAAGCCTTCCTTTTGTATGCGAAGAAAGTCTTTTTTGCCAACGGAATACACCATCATTACTCAAGCGATAAGTTCACCCCGGGCTTCTCTCAGGTTTTTTTTGAAACTCTTGTGAAGGGATCACAGACAGACAAGCTTCCCATGAATGCCGGTCAGTTGATAAAAACGCTTGCCCCTGTCATTTTTGATGATAAGCTTTTTGCCCGTAAGGTTGAGCAAAGGGCAGGAGCAGATATGGTCATGGAATCAGCCTCCAATTTTTATGAGGGTGTTACTCAGAAGGAGGTTGAAAATTTCTATTCAGCTAAAGTTGTTCCAAATGATTCACAGCCGGTTTCACTCGGCCTGAATTCGAAAGTTGTCAAAGTTAATGGCAAAGTAACCGAAGAGGTTTATAAATCAGACGGAAAATACGGAAATGCAATTGATTCCATTATTTTATGGCTTGATAAGGCAATTGCATATGCGGAAACTGATCAGCAGAAAAAAGAATTGAATCTTCTGATTGAATACTATAAAACAGGTGATCTGAAGAAATGGGATGAATACAATGTTGTCTGGGCTCAGAATACAAAGCCTGTGGTAGATTATATAAACGGCTTTATTGAAAATTATGAAGATCCGCTTGGAATGAAAGCTACCTGGGAAGCCATTGTTAATTATACCGACATTGAAGCAACCAAAAGGACGACAATAATAACTGCTAATGCTCAGTGGTTTGAAGATAATTCCCCGATTCAGCAGGAATATAAAAAAGAAAAAGTAACCGGTGTTGCGGCAAAAGTCATAAATATTGCCATGCTGGGAGGCGACTGCTATCCTGCATCTCCCCTGGGCATTAACCTGCCAAATGCTGACTGGATAAGAAAGGAAATTGGTTCAAAATCCGTTACTCTGGCCAACATTACCCAGGCAATCGATATTGCTTCACAGGGAAATGGATTTCTTGAGGAGTTTGCAGCGGATGAAGCTGAAATTGAACGAAAAAAGAAGTACGGTACAATCGCCGATGCTCTTCATACCGACCTTCATGAATGTGTCGGTCACGCCAGCGGAAAGCTTGCTGAAGGAACAGATCCCAATGCGCTTAAAAATTATGCATCCCCGCTGGAAGAAGCAAGAGCAGATCTTTTCGCTCTTTATTTCATGATGGATAATAAAATGACAGAGCTTGGCCTGTTTCCCGATATGGAAGCCGGGAAGGAAGCATACGACAGTTATATTCGTAATGGTTTGCTTACCCAGATAGTAAGAATAAAACCGGGAAAGGATATTGAGCAGGCACATATGCGCAATAGGTCAGCAATCTCGCACTGGGTGTATGAAAAGGGGAAAGCAGACAATGCCATAGAAATGCTAAGCCGCAATGGTATGACTTATGTTAAAATTAATGATTATCAGAAAGTGAGACAACTCTTTGGTGAGCTGTTAAGGGAAATCCAGAGGATAAAATCAGAAGGTGATCTTGAAGCAGGAAAGAAGATAATTGAGGATTACGGTGTCAAAATAGATCCGAATCTGCATACTGAAATCCTTGAAAGGTATGCAAAACTAAACCTCGCTCCCTATACCGGTTTTGTAAATCCTGTATTGGTTCCTGTTTATGATGGAAATGGGGAGATCACTGATGTGAAAGTTGAATACACAGATGATTACCTGTTACAGATGCTGAACTATGGCGAAAAATATTCATACTTGCCATTAGAGAAATAAAATTCCATTTAACCGGAGTTTTTTTGCCCCGCCCTACGGAAGAAGGCTCTCCTCCCGCCTTAAAGCGGCTACCCTTTATAAACAATTAATTTTTTCTCATGCGAGAAGGAGATCCCTCATTTCGCCAGACCCTCGCAGGCTCAGGGTTTGCGAAAATTCGGGATGACAGTGCAATTTTATGATAGAGGAGGAAGAAGCGGCGATTCGCAAGAACTTTTTATATTTAAATATATTGGGTTGCGAATCGCCGCTTCTTCCTCCTCATTTTAAAACTCAATTATCTTCTCCACCTTGTTGCTCTTCAGGTATTGCCTCAGGATTACATGTATATCCTGATTATCTGATGCCGGCTTAATACAATCATGAATTGCACTCAGCCCGAATCCAATATCATTGATATTAAAGTACCCGTATCCGCTGTATTTGCCATTGATGATCTTCACTGCACACCGTTCCTCGCAATCCCTTCCTTTGTCAACAATAAAATAGTTTCTTCTGGCAAAATTGAACACGGATGCTGCTTTGGATGCACGTTCATTATAATCCTTTGCGGACTCAACTCCGCAACAGGCTCCTTTACAGATCCCGACATGATACTGGAAACATACTCCATCCGTATCGTAAAGACCCGTTAATTTCTGGCATAAACCATAATTTTCTACCATCGAAATAAGCTTCGATCTGGCTTTTTCCCTGGATGTAAATACCGATAACGGTGTTTCATCTCCATTGATCTGTCCAGAATAAAAATTTATGTATCCCTTCTGATCAATGAAAGTAAAGATACCCCATTGAAAGCTGGTCTGCCGCAGCGCCCTGTTATAAACCGGTTTGTTGCATTTTATTTCGAAACATTCCTTAAGAAGTGCAATCAGCTCACTGCCGGTAGTTTCCCAGGTTATGTCGGCAATCAGATCGCGCATTTCCATAGCTCTGTTTGTAGTGTTGTTAGAAAGATGGGTGCTGATTCTCTGCTGAAGATTACGACTCTTTCCGATATAGATCAGATCTCCTTTTTCATTATAAAAATAGTATATACCTGGTTCATCGGGTATTGAATCTATTTTCGCAACATCGAGCTTTGGATTTAGCTTTGATGTTCTTGTATTGCTGAATAGAACTGATTTGCAGCCGCATGTTTCACGGTCTTTTGCCATCAGCATTTCAAAAAGCCTTACGGTGGCAAAGGCATCACCTGAAGCTCTGTGTCTTCCGTTTATTGAAATACAAAGATCTTTGCAGATGTTGCCAAGACTGTATGACTGATGACCGGGAAATATTTTTCTGCTTAAGGCAACGGTATCAAGAATATTTCGCTTGTATTTGAATCCCAATGATTTATATTCTTCCCTGATAAAAGAATAATCGAACCTGGCATTATGAGCTACAAAGATCCTTCCTTCAGTCAGTTCTACAATAGTCTTTGCAATCTCACAGAACCGTGGGGCATCCTCAACCATCTCATTGGTTATGCCGGTCAGGTTTGTAATAAAATAAGGAATATTTCTTTCAGGATTGACAAGCGATATGAATTCTCCTGTAATCTGGTTTCCGTCGTGAAGATAAATGGCAATCTCGGTAATCTTTTCAATCTTTGCGCTTCCCCCCGTTGTCTCAATATCTATGATCGCGTACATTTATCAGATATTTCCTTTCAAATAGAGACTACGAATATAGCAAAAGAAATGGGGGAGTGATATCGATAGTTTGTATTTTTGTCCATCATAAAATATTTTAAATGAACGAATGTTACGGTAACAATTTTATCCTGAATGGAGAGCTCCAGCCTGCAGAATCATTCGATAACTCGAACGTTTATGAGGGAGACTCTGTTTACGAGGTGATCAGGATGATCGGAGGAAATCCGGTGTTCTTCAATGATCATATGGAGCGCTTAGCTTCAAGTCTGAAATTTCAGAAGAAAATACCGCTTGCTGATATTGCTGCCCTGAAAAAATCAATAATGGTACTGAAGAAAACAGAAAAGAGAAAGGATATAAATCTTAAAATTGTGTTTAACTATAACAATGGCTTGGAAAATTATCTTGTTTATTTTATTGAACCGATTTATCCGAGTGAAGAGCAGTATAGAAAAGGAGTGAAAGGCATTATTTATTATGCCCAGCGAAAAGAACCTGAATCCAAGGTTATCAACCATAAGCTAAGATCGTCTATTTACCATAAACTCATTCAGGAAAGTGCCTATGAAGCAATCCTGGTAAATGAAAAAAAACAGATAACGGAAGGCAGCCGTTCGAATATTTTCTTTATGAAGGATAACATTTTAATAACTGCTCCTGATAATGTTATACTGAATGGTATTACACGTAAATATATCCTGGAAATCTGCCGTGAAAAGCAAATTGAAGTGCAATTTTCATGTGTTAAGGTGGAAGAATTGGATAATTATGATTCCGTGTTTATGACCGGAACATCACCTATGGTTCTTCCATTTTATAGTATCGGGGATAAGTTATTCAATGTTAAGAGTCCTTTAATAAAGCAGCTGAGACAATTGTATATAGTTAAAGCGGAGGAAAGCATCCGGACTTTCAGGACCGAATAAAACATTCTGTTGAAAAGTCTGACATTTAATTTATTATCTTTGCATCTTATTAATCAAAAACGTTCCTATGGCAAGTCTTAGAAATCTGAAGAAAGATATCGATTATCTGGTTTTTGAAGTGCTTTCTGATTGTTTTATATTCTCAAGCATTCATCCTGATAATAAATCAGACGAATTATCAGCTATCATTTCTGATTCTGTTGCTTTCCGAAATGATCTGATTGCCAGAGTGAACAACCCTGATGGTAAGGATAATCCAAAGATCCTGAAATCATATTATAAAACCGTTGAAAAGGATCTTGTCACCGGAGTTGATAAACTTTTTGACAGGCTTAGTTCCCTTTCAAAAAAGAAGGAGTAAAATACCTGTAAATCTGTTCGCCGCAATTCGTACAATTGCCATCTTTATCAAGATTCCGCAATACTGTTGTATAACCCGAACGCATTGTGACTGTTTTTCTGCATCCGGGGCATGCTGTGTCCTGACGCGAAACTGAAACAGTGTTTCCGGTGTACACATAAATTAACTTTGATGAAGCTATATCCGCCAGCTTATCCAGAGTACCTTCCGGGGTTGACGGATCTTTCCTTTTATAATTTGGGAAATATCTGCTGAGATGAAACGGAACATCCTTTCCGAGCTCTCCGGCCATCCATTCAGTCTGTAATTTCATTTCACCCTCATCATCATTCCTGCCGGGTATGACAAGAGTTGTTACTTCCAGGTGTCTGCCTGATTTTGCTATCTGCTTTAAGGTATTTTTTACCGGTTCAAGATCTGCTCCTGTCAATTTGCGGTAAAAATCCTGGTTGAAAGCTTTTAAATCAATATTGAAAGCATCCGTGAATTCAATTATTTCACTCAAAGGTTCGCTGTTAACATAACCATTGCTTATCATAACAGTGTACAATCCCTTGTTTTTTGCTGCAATTGCGGTATCTCTGATATATTCAAACGAGATGGATGGCTCATTATAGGTAAATGCAACCCCTATATTATTTTCGGATGAAAGAGCTTTCTCAACAATGTTGTCCGGAGATGTACGAGGACTTTTACCAGCTTTTACATTCTGGGAAATATTGTAATTCTGACAGAAGTCGCATCTCATGTTGCAACCATAGGAACCGACTGAAAGTATGGAATGCCCGGGAAAAAAATGATAAAGTGGTTTTTTCTCCATCGGATCTAGCGAGAAACCTGAGATTATTCCATAAGTAATCAGTTCAATGGTATTGCCGGTATTTGTCCTTGCGCCGCAAATACCTGTTTGTCCTGCTGAAAGCTTGCAGTGATGAGGACACAGAAGACATTCCAGCTTGTGATCAGTTGCTCTGGTTAGTGAGATCATGGGACAGATTTTATTACAAAGCTACACTATTATATTATATTGACTATCGGCACTCATATATACAAAGTGCAGAATTTAAAGCCAGGGATTTGTGTATAAAGATGAGCTCGCTCTGGAGAGAGCCTGTCCCTATTCATCGGGAGGTTTGGGGTGAGGCCGGCCAAGTTCAATGTATGGCTTCATTCTTTAAAAGCCTCCGATTTTAAACCATCAGACCTTTTTTTCGTCTATATTTGAAAATGGTAATAGTTTTTTTTGTAAATTTTTTAAAACTGAGACATGCCTGACCGACGTAAATTTCTTGAAACATTAGGTTCCGGGATCATCGTTTTGTCAGGCGGAAACTTATTGTCATCACCTGATAATGAAACACAAATGCATTATGTAATGAATGAATTGCCGGATTATTATAAAGCGGGATATCCAAAAGTTAAAATCGGAATGTGCCAGGTTTATACTGAAGAATGGACCATTGAGTCCAATATAAAAAGAACTCTGGAAGCGATTGATACGGCTGTGGAGCAGGGGGCTGAGATAGCCATTACCCCGGAATGTGTTTTTCATGGATATCCCATTGATGATACAAAAGGGAAATCTGAGACTTTCCGGAAAAAGCTTTTTAATATTGCGGAATCTCCTGAGGGTGAACATCTGCAATTATTCAGAGATAAAGCAAGGGAGAACGGGATCCACATACTTGTCGGCTTTGTTGAGAAAGGTGAAAACAACAAGATCCACAATACTGCAGCTCTGATCTCTCCTGAAGGTCAGTATGTGTATATTTATAGAAAAGTACATTGCAGGCATTTTGAAAATATTAATCACCGGGGTTACTTTACTCCGGGAAATGATTTTTATTCTGCCGGATTAAAATTGAAGGAAGGAACATTCAATACAGGGACAATAATCTGCTTCGATCGTGAAATTCCTGAAACACTAAGGTGCGTGCGAGCCCTGGGAGCGGAAATAGTATTATGTCCTTTGGCAACCAATACATCGGACACTAAGTTGTACCATAATATTACTGATAATGAAAGCATTACAAGAGTAGGATCAACAAGCAACGAACAGTTCATAGTTGTTGTCAATCATGCCGGAAGGTTTAATGGAGGAAGCTTTATTACCGGTCCTATGGGTGAATTGCTCTGCCAGATGAATGATCAGCCCGGGGTGCTGACAATCGAAGTTCCTGTCGGTGTTATTTCCTCTAAATTCCATAAGGAGCCTCTTGGCTGGATGGGATGGGGTTACAGAAGACCTGAGATCTATTCAAAATACATTTAGATATTAAGATTCATAAGATTATTACCAGTACTTATTATTATAGATTAAAATGAAAAAAGTTCCTTCACTGATTTGTATTTTGCTCATGTTTCTGTTTGCATTGCCAGCCGCCTCACAGAATGAAGAAAGCTGGAAAGCTTCTGAAGAAACGGTTGAACGATTATCTGAAAGCAGGCCGAAAGTAAATTACAGAGAGAATATGGTTCCCTCATTTACTTTGCCTGATCCGCTGGTGACATCAGATGGCAGGAAAGTAACGTCATCCGGCATGTGGAATAAGGAAAGGAGGGGGGAAGTGCTCGAATTGTTTCGGGATAATGTTTATGGAAGGGTCCCGAATACACCTTACACAATAACATTCAGGATTGTAAATGAAGACAAAAATGCAATATCAGGGGCAGCTACCTTGAAACAGGCAGACATCACAATCGGAACAGAAAAAGGTTCGCTTGTAATCCACTTAGCTCTTTTTGTACCCAATAATGTGCCAAAACCGGTACCTGTTTTCCTGCTCATAAATAATCGTGATCCTTCAAATATCGATGCTTCAAGGAAAGTGAAGAGCGAGTTCTGGCCGGTAGAGGAAGTCATTGGAAGGGGTTTTGCCATTGCTGCATTCTACAATGCCGATGTCGACAATGATGAATTTGACAATTTCAGTAATGGCATCCATGCTCTTCTTGATAAGGAGCCCCGGCCTGAAGATGCCTGGGGTACCATATCTGCATGGGCATGGGGAGCAAGCCGCTGTATGGATTATTTCGAAAAGGACAAGGATATTGATAAGAAAAAAGTTGCTGTGGTTGGCCATTCAAGAGGGGGAAAAACTTCCTTATGGGCAGGAGCTGAGGATCAACGGTTTTCAATGGTTATCAGCAATGAGTCAGGCACTACCGGTGCTTCAATTGCCAGGCGAAAGTTTGGTGAAACAGTTGAAATAATCAATAACGCCTTTCCACACTGGTTTTGTTCCAACTATAAAAAATACAACAATAATGAGAATGCCTTACCTGCAGACCAGCATATGCTGCTTGCACTTATTGCACCCAGAGGACTATATGTTGCCACTGCAAGCGAAGATTTATGGGGCGACCCCCGTGGTTCCTATCTTGCTCTATACCATTCTGTTCCGGTCTACAGGCTTCTGGGAACCGGATCTGATATTCCTGAAACAATGCCTCCTTTGAATAAACCTGTCAGAAGCGGGAAAGTGGGTTATCATGTCAGGGATGGTGGACATAATATGTTGGTTAAGGACTGGAATAATTTCATGGATATGGCTGAAATGGTATGGAAACTCAAATAATTTCAAAATATATTATTCACATGAAAAAACTGAACACTATTCCGGGAAACCTGCTGACAGGTTTTTTCTTAAGTCTTCTTTTTATTCTGAATATGGCAACTACTGAAGCACAGATAAAAGAAAGAAACATTCTTGCTACAGAGGCAAAGGAAACAGACCTGGCACGATCGCTGATTTATGATGACTCATGGATAAAGCTTCCGGATTATAAGAACAGGAAGTTCTGGGAAGGCCTTCCTTCAAATCTTCGCCAGGAATACATAACACGTGCCGAGAGCTTCCTCAATTATGATTGGCCTGTTGTTAAGGCCACTGATTATCTTGAAGTTATAAGATCAGGTGACCGGCGGCAGGAGGTATATGCCGCTCCGGGCAGGGCTCTTAATTCCCTGGTTACCGGTGAACTTGTAGAGGGGAAAGGACGCTTTACCGATCAGATAATTAATGCAGTGTGGTACTATAGTGAACAGACCTGGTGGGGATGGTCGGCCCATCTTTATTTTCAGAAGGCTCCGGGTGGTTTGCCCGATGCAGATGAACCTACAGTTGACCTTGGGGTGGGAGAGATAGCTTCAGATCTTGCCTGGACATGGTTCCTGTTCAGGGATGAATTTGATAAAGTTCATCCACTGATATCCGAACGACTCAGAAACGAGATAATGAAAAAAGCTGTCATACCCTATTTTGAACGGACTGACTTTGGATATATGGGATTTCAGGGTGGACGGCCAAATAACTGGAATCCCTGGGTGAACCTTAATATGCTTAATTGTTTTCTTCTGCTTGAGGATGATAAGGCTAAGAAGCAGGCTGAAGTGATGAAAATTATTAACTCACTTGATAAATTCCTGAATGGATATCCTGACGATGGAGGTTGTGATGAAGGTCCTTCCTACTGGGGAGCAGCAGGGGCTTTATTGTATGAAGGCCTCGCCGTGCTTAAAGATGCTACCGGTGGAAAATTCGATGTGTACGATGATCCGCTTATTCAGAATATTGCGAAGTACTTCAAAAAAGCAAATATCCATGCACCATATTTCCTGAATTTTGCCGATGCGGATGCAACAACCGGTGGAAATCCTGCCTCAGTTTACCTCTATGGAAAAGCAATCAATGATCCTCAGATGGAGCAATTCGGAGCCTATCTGGCAAGACTTAACAAATGGGGAGAAAAAAGTTTTTCAGGAAAAATCAGTGAACAGATCAGGAACCTTTCCTTATTGCCTGAGATAAATTCGGCTGAAGCAAAAGAAGCTCTGGTTGCTGATTTCTGGCTTCCGGATACTGAAGTAGCCGGCGGACGAGATAAAGAAGGAAGCTTTTATGGTTTCTACTTTGGTGCCAAGGGAGGTTTCAATGCCGAGAGCCATAATCATAATGATATAGGATCGTTTGTTATGTACTACGACGGAAAGCCCTGCATTATTGATCTTGGAAGAGAAGCCTATACTGCAAAGACCTTTAGTCCAAGGCGATACGAAATATGGACAATGCAGTCGGGATTTCATAATCTCCCGGTTATAAATGGGGTTGAACAGAAGGAAGGAGAAAACTTTAAAGCGAAAAACTCAGCTTTTAATGCAGACAGCAAAAAAGTGACTTTTTCCACTGACATTGCAGGCGCTTACCCGGAAGAGGCTATGATAAAATCATGGATAAGGTCTTATACTCTGAATCGGGGTAAATGCTTCACCGTTTCCGATAAGTATGAACTTGCAAAAAACAACGGCTTTGGCAGCAGCTCAAATCTGATTACATACTGCAAGGTTACGGAAGTCAGGCCCGGTTTACTGAAGTTCGGGGGAAATGGATTCACTTTAAACATGTCCTACAATCCGGATATTGTTAAGCCGGAAATTGAATTTATAGAAGTAACTGATTCCGGCTTGAAACGTTACTGGCCAAATGGAGTCTCAAGGGTTATACTGAAGTTTGTAAAGCCTTCATTAAAAGGAAATCATTCTTTTACGTTTACCAAAGAATAAGTGCAGGGATTTAATCATTCAGCATTATTCAGTTAAAATTAGACACTTGTATTATATGGAACGTATTATCAGAATCCCTGCCAGTAAGATGAGATCTGAATTTTTCAGAATACTGAGAAACTCCGGTTTTTCCATCGACAAAGCTGACAGATGCAGTGAGATATTTACAACCAATAGTCTTGAAGGCATTTACTCTCATGGTGTTAACAGGTTCCCAAGGTTTATAAAAAACACCCTGGATGGTTTCATAAAACCAGATGCAGAGCCAACGCTTATATATTCTGCCGGTGCATTGGAACAATGGGATGGGAATCTTGGTCCTGGTCCGCTTAATGCAGCTTTTGCGACCAGCCGGGCTATGACACTGGCTGCAAAGGCCGGTATCGGCCTTGTTGCACTGGCAAACACAAACCACTGGATGCGTGGCGGAACTTATGGCTGGCAGGCTGCACGTGAAGGCTGCGTCTTTATCGGATGGACAAACACAGATGCCAATATGCCGGCATGGGGAGCTATAGATGCACGCCTTGGGAACAATCCCCTTGTGTTTGGACTGCCATATGAAGATGAAGCTATTGTTCTCGATTTTGCAATGACGCAGTTTTCATATGGAAAGATGGAGACATACCAGATGGAAGGCAGGGATCTTCCTTATCCGGGTGGCTTCAACAAAGCAGGAGAGTTGTCCCCGGACCCTAATGAAATTCTGGAAACAAAAAGGCCTGTTCCGATAGGATTCTGGAAAGGATCAGGATTATCACTGCTGCTTGATATCCTTGCTGCAATTCTTTCCGGAGGGCTTTCAACACATGAAATTACAAAGGGCGGTAACGAATCCGGATTATCACAGGTCTTTATTGCAATAAGTCTCGATAAACTACCTGATATTAAATCCATTAACAACTCTGTAAAGAAGATCATCAATGATTTGAAAAAATCTGAAAAAGAGGATATTAATACTTCTGTCAGGTATCCCGGTGAGTCTGTAGTTAAAATAAGGAATGAGAATACGAGAAACGGGATTCCTGTCAACAGGAAGATCTGGGAAAAAGTATTGGCACTCTAGTCAATTATAGTTCTTCTTCTTTAATCTCGAGAGAGATGGTGTTTTTTTCAGAAAAAATGATCATCGCATCCCTTACCTCATCAATAATATCAGGATAGGTAGTACCAAACCTTAAAATGATCTTTTTGCCTGACTTTACAAATATGAATATGCTTAAAGGATAAACCTCAATATTTTTTATATCGGCTGATACAATATTCTTTACAGGCAGAACCGGGTTATTCTTTAATCTGATTAAATCCGCTTCAACCTCAATAAATACCCTGGTATAACCCAGACCGGACGATATCTGGTAAATTCCGAAACCAGAAAGAAATATTATTGTAACCCAGGTAGTTACATTATTCTGAAGATAACTCATATTGAAAATTACCCAGAATACCGCAACCGCGATGCATATAATTCCAAATGCTATTCTAATAATTTTTATCAGCTTATTATCATCACTTGTCCCCAAATAGAAATAGTTCTTTTCCATGTTGATATCTGATTTCAGATCTTTAATGCCTTTACTCCCGTGTTACCGCCATATGTCATTTTTATATCAAAGGGAGTATTGGTTTTGTACGAACCACATGTAAAATCAGGTACTTTTATTGCATTTGAACCATTTGCTGCTGACCATTCGCTAAGCGGGACTATGGAGCTCCATGAAGCAGCATCATATACATCCTGCTCCAGGGGAAGACCATTTCGCAGGCAATCGATCAGACGCCAGTCCATAAGAAAATCCATGCCTCCATGCCCGCCGACTTCTTTGGCAAGCTCTCCAACCCGCTTTATAATTTCAGGAGTATACTTTTTCCAAATCTCTTTCATTTTTTCATCGCTGAGCCATTCGTGGCCCAGAGCAATGCGGGGAGGTTCAGGATACTTGAGAGAGACTCCCTTCGTTCCGCTTATAAGCTGGATGCGTGTATAAGGGCGAGGACTGGTTATATCATATTGAAGAACAATTGTTTTACCTTTTTCAGTTTTGATTACAGAAGTATTCATGTTGCCTCTGTACGAATTGGTATCGAATTCCTTAAAAAAATCATCGGTTTTTGCAAGTTCAGCCGCCTTTTTTCCCATCATGAAATCATTTGATGCCGTAGACGTCAGATGCATCATTCTGTCGCCACGGTTGATATTCATTACCTGGCATAAGGGGCCCAGTCCGTGGGTAGGATAGAGATTAGCATTGCGATGCTGGCTTTCTTTAAGCCTCCACATGCCAGTCTTAAGATTCTTTGTGAAATTCATTTCCAGCTGATCGTGAATATATCCTCCCTCAGCATGAATTATCTCTCCGAACAAACCCTGCCTGACCATATTCAATACAAGCAATTCGAAAAAGTCATAGCAGCAGTTTTCCAGCATCATGCAATGTTTCCTGGTTCTTTCCGAAGTTTCAACTAATTGCCAGCCATCCTCAAGGGTTGATAATGCAGGCATTTCTGTTGCAGCATGCTTACCAGTTTCCATTGCCAGAACTGCCATTTTTGTGTGCATGCCCCTCGGGGTGCAGATATAAACAAGATCAAGATCTTTTCTGTTTACAAGATCCTTCCATATTTCTTCACTGTTTGCAAACTCAGCGGCAAGGGGCATTCCCGATTCCTTCAGACTCTTTTGTGCAAGATCAACACGATCCTGGTATTTGTCGCACAAAGCTTTTATTTCAACACCTTCAATATGCCTCAAACGCTCAACAGCCCCTAGTCCGCGGGAACCGATTCCGATTAGCCCTATTCTTACAGTCTCCAGTTTTGGAGCCGCATATCCACACATGTTGAAGATCTGTTTGTGATCTTTTTCAGAAGCTGTCCGGGTATGTGCGAAGGGATCAGATCTTTTATTCTTTTTATGAGTATAAACCGGTGTTAATCCTGACGAAATAATTCCTGTTCCTGCAACACCTGCTATTTTTATAAAATTCCTGCGGTTAGTTTTCATGTATTCAGGTTGTATTATTGAATCTTTCTGATGATTTTTCAATATGAAATTCAAATATCGTTCTTTTCAGTCAATGTCATAAAGGTTACGGATTATATTTGAGTTCCTTTTAGCTTGATTCCATATTATTCATTTTTAATGCAATTCAACAGAAGGTGCGCTGGAAAATGAAAATTTTTAGGTACTTTAGTCACCTGCTTGATTATAAGTTGTTTCCAAAATGATATTTTAAACCTGATTGATAACTATGAGAAAAAAAGTATTTTTCAGTATTATGCTGATGTCAGCATTTGCTGTTGTAATGGCTCAGAAACAGACTCTGATGCAAATGCCGGGTGAAGAAAACCAGATGAAGCCTGGAATGACTGAGATCATGGAACCTGAAGTAACGATTGTTCAGCCCGGGTCAGCTGACAAGAATGCTCCTTCAGATGCAATTGTCTTATTCAATGGCAGCGATATTAAATCTGAATGGGTAGATGCCCAGGGAAATTCGTCAAAATGGGTGGTAAAAGATGGAGAGCTTTTGTGTGTAAAGGGCTCAGGTATAATAAAAACCAAACGGAAATTTGACAATTTTCAGTTACATATTGAATGGAAGTCCCCCTCTGAAGTTTCAGGTGATGGTCAGGGAAGAGGGAACAGCGGTGTTTACCTTCAGGAGCTTTATGAAGTTCAGGTGCTTGACAGTTATAATAACCGTACTTACAGGCATGGACAGGCCGGAAGCTTGTATAAGCAGCATGCTCCCCTCGTGAATGTTTCAAGAAAGCCCGGCGAATGGCAGTCGTATGACATAATTTATACGGCACCGACATTCAATGATGATACAACAACATACTTCACACCTCCAAAAGTAACCGTGCTTCACAATGGGGTACTGATTCAAAATAATGTATCTCTCAGAGGACCAACTCTTTATATTGGCATTCCGGAATATTTTATTAAAAAGCACGAAGCAGGAAGCCTGGTTTTGCAGGATCATGGAAATCCAGTAGCTTACAGAAATATCTGGATCAGAGAACTGTAATTTCCTGAATCAATACATATTTATGGTATTGGAATGTCTGAATTAACAATAATTATTAATTTTATAGATCAATATAAATTAATCCACTCTGACAATGAAAGAAAAATTTAAAAACATTTCCCGCCGGTCATTTATTGAAAAAACCGGTGTAGTTGCCGCTGGTCTTACTATACTTCCAGGTTCAGTAATAAGTGGCTTTGGACACAGGGCTCCCAGCGACAAGCTTAATATTGCTGTGATTGGAATCGGTGGCATGGGGAATTCAAACCTTAAAGCAGTTTCCGGAACAGAAAATATTGTTGCTCTCTGCGATGTCGACGGGCAATATGCAAAACCTGTTTTTGATGCAAATCCCAAAGCAAAAGCTTATAAGGATTTCAGAAGAATGTATGATGAAATGGGTAAATCTTTTGATGCTGTCATAGTTGCGACCGCTGATCACACACATGCCACAGTAGCTGCAAACGCAATGGCAATGGGCAAACATGCTTATGTTCAGAAACCACTCACACACTCAGTTTATGAATCAAGGTTATTAACAAAACTGGCAAAAGCAAATAAACTTGCCACACAGATGGGTAACCAGGGATCATCAGGAGAAGGTGTAAACCTTACTGTTGAATGGCTTCAGAACGGTGAAATAGGTGAAGTCAGAAAAGTTGAAACTTTTACCGACCGCCCTATATGGCCACAAGGTCTTAATATACCTAAGGGGGAATGGGTTCCCGATACACTTGATTGGGATCTGTTCATAGGACCGGCTCCAATGCGTCCATACAATAGTCTTTATACTCCATGGAACTGGCGCGGCTGGTGGGATTTTGGAACAGGTGCCCTCGGTGACATGGCATGTCATATTATGCACCCTGTATTCAAAGGTCTGAAACTTGGTTATCCTGTTAAAGCTCAGGGTAGTTCAACTCTTCTGCTTACCGACTGTGCCCCTAATGCCCAGATGGTAAAACTGGTATTCCCTGAAAGAGTTGCTCCGAAAGGCTCAAAAATGAAATATCCTGCTGTTGAGGTTATCTGGTATGACGGCGGAATTCAGCCTATGAAACCTGCCGGATGGCCAGCAGGAAAAAATATGAATGATGCCGGTGGTGGTGTTCTATTCCACGGTTCAAAAGATACTCTGATCTGCGGTTGCTATGGAAAAGACCCATGGTTGCTTTCAGGAAGAGTACCCGTAGTTAACAAGACCGAGCGCAGGGTTGAGGGTGAGAAACACGAAATGGACTGGGTACGTGCCTGCAAGGAAAGTCCTGAAAGCAGGGTTCCAAGCAAATCAGATTTTGCAGAAGCCGGACCATTTAATGAAATGGTTGTTATGGGTGTTCTTGCTGTCAGGCTTCAGGGTCTTAATAAGGAACTTGAATGGAACGGAGAAAAGATGGAATTCACTAATATCGCTGACAATGAAACTTTGAAAATTTGTATTGAAGATTCTTTCAGCATTAAGGATGGTCATCCGACATTCAATAAAAAATGGACAGAACCGATGAATGCACGCCAGTTTGCTGCTGAAATGGTTAAACATAACTACCGTCAGGGCTGGTCATTACCGCAAATGCCCGCATAATACATGAGGTCACAGGACAAACCCTGTGACCTTTAATTTTTTAACTTATTTTTTAACTTTTAACTTTTACTCATTATGAAGCTTTCAAAGATTCTTTTTTCGTGCGTACTTATTCCCGGAATTGTTGCATCATCATGCGGTTCGGGAGGAAATACCAAAAAAGCGGAAGTTAAAGATGACGGTTTTACATCTATTTTTGATGGAAAAACCACAACCGGATGGCGCGCATACGGCAAGCCGGGTTTTCCTGAATCAGGATGGGAAGTTGTTGATGGAACCCTTCATGTAATAGGTTCTGGTGCAGGCGAAGCTGGCGGAAGCGGGGGTGATATTATTTATGACAAGAAATTATCCAACTTCGAACTTGAGCTCGAATGGAAAATTTCAGAAGGCGGAAACAGTGGTATCTTTATCCTGGGCCAGGAAATACCCGGTGAGCCTATATATAAATCTTCTCCTGAAATGCAGATACTCGACAATGACAGGCATCCCGATGCAAAGCTGGGAGTCAATGGCAACCGCATGGCGGGCTCGCTTTATGATCTGATTCCTGCTAATCCTCAGAATACAAAACCTGCAGGTGAATGGAACACGGCCGGGATTCTGGTTTATCAGGGAACAGTTGTGTTTAAGCAGAATGGTGCCAATGTAGTTGAGTTCCACTTGTGGACAGATGACTGGAAGAAGATGGTTGCTGATTCAAAGTTCAAAGACTGGGAATGGTTTGTTAATCCTGCAAAAGAAGGTTACATCGGTCTGCAGGACCATGGTAATGATGTGTGGTTCAGAAATATAAAGATCAAAGAATTATAAAAGAGGCTGAATTGTATCATAAAAGGCTGAATCGGATGGTTCAGCCTTATTTGTGAAATAATTAAAAACTTACACAGAGGAACCGAGCTTAACGAGCTCGGGTAACTTTTATGTGAGCTCTGTGAAACTATGTGACTTCTCTGTGAAACTCTGTGTAACTCTGAATTCAAATCTCATCAAGCCCTTGGATGAAACATTATCATCGTATCACGTAAGTAGCTTCTGTCAATATGTGTATAGATCTCCGTTGTAAGGATTGATTCATGTCCCAGCATTTCCTGAACAGCCCTGAGATCTGCCCCTGCCTCGATCATATGAGTTGCAAAGGAATGCCTGAAAGTATGTGGACTTATGATTTTCGTTATACCTGTTCTTGCCGCAAGATCTTTTACTATATGGAATATCATGGCTCTTGTTAACCTTCGGCCTCTGCGGTTGAGAAAGAGGATATTCTCATCATGAATTACGGTAAGTTTCATCCTGTCCTGTTTATAAAAATCAATTGCCTTTAAAGCCTGACTGCCAACCGGAACAAGCCTTTGCTTATCCCCTTTTCCGGTTATGACAATAAATTCCTCTTTATAATGAATATCAGTAAGACGAAGATTAACCAGCTCCGATACCCGAAGCCCGCAACCATAAAGTGTTTCAACTATAGCCTTGTTCCTATGTCCCTCCGGTTTGCTTAAATCGATAATTGCAAGCATGCCTTTTATTTCCTCAAGGGAAAGCACATTCGGTAATTTCAAACCGATTTTTGGTGATTCAATCAGAGACGATGGGTTTTCTTCTATTTCACCTTCAATAAGAAGGAATTTATAAAATGCCCTTATTCCTGAAAGAACTCTAGATTGTGTTCTTGAATTGTGATTATCAATACTATACCATGCAATAAATTCCTTAAGATCATCATATGAAACCTGATCAGGGGTAGTATCCCGTTCAGCCTGCAGATAGAAATTTTCAAGCTTGAGCACATCGTACAGGTATGCTTCAATGCTATTCCCCGACAATGATTTCTCAAGCCTGAGATACGTCTCGAAATTTTTGGATGCCTGCTTCCAGGTCAGACTCATTTTAAAAGTGCATAAAGTACTTAGAGTATAAAATTATACTTTATTTTCAACTCTGGGTTATGCATAATATATCTGAACAAAACCTTTCATTATATTTTCATTTCGGATATACATTATTGCACAGAGGGATGATATTAAGATCTCTGTGAACCTCTGTGTTTCTCTGGATTTGGCTTCGCCGAGCTCGCTACACTCGGTTCCTCTGTGTAAGTTCTTAATGGATTTCATTTTTTTTCGCTATTTTTACATTCATATATAACCCGCCGTATTATTTCGCAGGAATAAATTACTCACCACAATGCAAATAACCATAATTAATGGCCCGAACCTGAATCTTCTGGGCAGAAGGGAACCGGATAAATACGGGAATTCCTCATTCGAAGATTATCTTATTACTTTAAGAGCCCGCTATCCTGAGGTTACTTTCAATTATTTTCAGTCGAACATTGAAGGTGAAATAATTGACGAGATTCAGAGATCGGGATTTTCTGCTGACGGATTAATTCTTAATGCCGGGGGGTATACCCACACCTCTGTTGCAATATCTGATGCAATCTCATCAGTAAAATCGCCGGTGATTGAAGTTCACATAACAAATATTGCAGCACGTGAGGAATTCCGTCACATAAGCCTTATAGCCAGAAGCTGCAAAGGAAGCATTATTGGTTTTGGTCTTGAGAGCTACAGACTTGGTGTTGAGGCTCTGATAGAAATGAATAAAACAAAGGAAAAATAGTTTATGGACAGGAAAAGAACAAAAGTTGTTGCAACAATCTCAGACAAGAATTGTGAACCGGCATTCATAAGAGAGCTTTATGAATCAGGTATGGATGTTATAAGAATTAATTCCGCACATTGCAATATTGAAGGAGCTCTGCGCATAATAAACAATGCACGGGAGGTTTCAGACAAAATCGCAATACTTATCGATACCAAAGGACCTGAAATCAGAACAACTATCTGCGATAACCCTGTAAATCTTAAAAAAGGAAACCGGGTGAGCGTTATCGGGGATAGTGAAAAAAAGACAACGGAAGAAGTAATTTATGTTACTTATCCTGCCTTTTCCAGCGAAATACCCCTCGGTTCAAAAATTCTTCTTGATGATGGAGATCTTGAGCTTACTGTCGAAAGGAAAAGCGGAGTAGCTTTGATATGCATGGTCGAAAATGATGGGATTCTCGGATCAAGAAAGAGTGTAAATATACCAAGCGTCAAAATAAACCTGCCTTCCCTTACTAACAAAGACAGGGTCTTTATTGAAATGGCTGCAAATAACAAAGTGGATTTTATAGCTCATTCTTTTGTCAGATCACGACAGGATGTTCTTGATGTACAAGAGGTTATCGATTCGCATAAGAGCAGTCTGAAAATAATTGCCAAAATAGAAAATGAAGAAGGTGTAGAGAATATTGATGATATACTTGAATGTGTTTATGGCATTATGGTTGCAAGAGGTGATCTTGCAATAGAGATTCCTTACGAAAAGATCCCGGGAATCCAGAAGATGATAATAACCAAATGCATTATCAGCAGAAAGCCTGTCATAGTTGCTACCCAGATGCTTCATTCAATGATAACGAATCCCCGGCCTACAAGGGCTGAAGTGAGTGATATAGCCAGCGCTATTCATTCGCAGACAGATGCAATAATGCTGAGCGGGGAAACAGCAAATGGAAAATACCCGGTGGAATCTGTAAAAACCATGACCAAGGTAGCTCTTGAAGTTGAAAAAAATAAGGAGAAGTTCCTTGATATTCCATACCTCAATGTAACTGGCGAAATATCAGCATATCTCGCTAAAGTAGCTGTAAAAACTGCATTCAGGATAGGTGCCAGGGGTATAATTGCTGATACGATTGGCGGCAGAACAATCAGGGATATGGCATCATACAGGGGAATCAAACTGATACTTGCACAATGCTACTCTGAAAGTACCATGAGGGAAATGGCGCTTTCATATGGTGTATATGCAAGTCTGCAGGAAAAGAAGAAATCAGTTGATGAATTCATACATATTGCTTTGAAAAAGCTCGTAAAAACTCATAATCTGAGGGCCGACGATATAATTGTTGTCCTTGCCGGCAACTTTACCGGAGGATCAGGATTTTCATTTATAGAAGTTGGTTCAGTTCAATATCTGAAAGATCGTGTAAGCATTAATGAAGAGTAATAATTGGTCTGATTTTTGATTAAAATTTAATGCCATGATTGCAGAATAATGCTAAGAATTTTAACTTTTTCCATATTAACTTTGTTTCATCCTGTACATGTTTCGATAACAAGTATTGACTACATACATGATATGAGAGCTTTCAGAGTATATATAAGGATGTATTATGATGATTTCCTGCTTGATAGCAAAGCCAACACTATACAGGTCAATAATTTCTCTGCTACTGCTTCTTCATCAAAAGATCTGGTTAATGAATACATACATGAAAAGATTTTGATTAAAGCCGATGAAAATCAGCTTATTCCAAAACTAAGGGATATCAAATTGAAGGATAATGAAATTAACATCTACCTGGATTATCCAACAGGGAAGAAGCCAGGTACAGTCTCGGTAAGAAATCTTATCATGACCAGTCTTTACGGGGACCAGTCGAACATGGTTATTGTTAAGGTAAACGACTTTGAAGAAGGAGTGAAGCTCTCTCCTGACCTGACAGAACGTACTTTTGAAATAAATTAATCTTCAGTTGTGAAAAATAATTTTTCCAGGAAACTTTTTCTACTTGTAATGCTGTCTTTGGTTTTTGCCAGTCTGAAGGCTACTCATAACCGTGCCGGTGAAATTACATATGTTCAGCTTTCGGATCTCACTTATGAAATTACAATAACCACCTTTACTTACACACTGAGCCTGGCTGACAGGCCATCACTGGATGTTGAGTGGGGTGACAATACTACCTCCAATGCTCCGAGAGTCAGCATGTTAACCCTTCCCAATTTTTACAGAAGGAATATCTACAAAATAGTACATACATTTCCCGGACCTGGTGTTTACAGGATTGTAGTTCAGGACCCGAACAGAAATGCCGGGGTAAAGAATATTCCAAACTCTGTTAATGTGGTATTTTCAATGTCAACTATTCTGACTGTTAATCCTGCTATGGGACGCAATAATACACCTGTACTGCTTAATCCGCCGTATGACAAGGCTGCTTACGGGTTTGTATTCATTCATAATCCGGCTGCGTATGATCCCGATGGTGACAGTCTTTCATATAAGATCACAATCTGTACACGGGAAGATGGAAAGCCTATTGAAAATTATACTTTTCCTCCTGCAACAAATCTCATATGGGTAGATTCAATAAGCGGAGATCTTGTATGGGATACCCCTGCTGATACCGGTATATTCAATGTGGCAATGGAGATACAGGAATGGAGGAATACAAAGAAGATCGGCGTTGTGGTGCGCGATATGCAGATAGAGGTTTTCAATACAAAAAACAAGCCTCCTGTTAACGGCCCTCTTTCTGATTACTGCGTTGAAGTCGGGGATACAATTGATTTCATTGCATCAGCAACTGATGAAAACAGCGATTCAATAATTTTAAGGGCAACATCCGGCGTGTTCAGCCTCGGGCAATGCCGGGCTGCTTTTATCGGAATTGATTCTTCATCCGGCGCATCATCTTCAAGATTCAGATGGATCCCATGTCATGAAGCTGTTCGAAATCAACCATATAATGTAATTTTTAAATCTGATGACAATAATCCTGAAGTCAGATTATCAGACATCGATAATATAAATATAAAAGTTCTCGGTCCTCCTCCAACTATTCTCAATGCTGTTCCTGAAGGTAAGCTCATCAGACTTACATGGGCTGATTATGGCACTCCGGTTATTGCAGGCTTCAGCATTTACAGAAGGGTAGGAGCTTCAGCATTCTCTCCCGATTCATGTACATCGGGTCTTCCTCCATCTACCGGTTTCGTCAAGGTTGGCTACATTGACGGTAGTTCAACAACATCATGGGTTGATAATGAAAATGGGCAGGGTCTGCAATTTGGAAGAGAATATACCTATAGAATAGTAGCAGTTTATCCAAACGGAACAGAAAGCAAAGCATCGAACGAGATTTCTTCAACCCTGGTATCAGGTGTACCTGTTATAACAAATGTCAGTGTTATAAACACCGATCCTGTAAATGGAACAATTTTCGTCGCATGGAGGAAACCGAATCTTGATACAATTCCAACTATTGGGCCATATGAATTTGTCATCTACAGGGCTGAAGGGATTGGTGGAACAGAATATGTGCAAATTAATACTATAAGCACAGCTACACTTAATGATACCACTTTTACGGATGTACTCGACACTGAATCAAGAGGTTATATCTACAAAATTGAACTCTGGAATAACACTCCGGGGAACAGATTCCAGATTGGAGAACCGGCCTTCGCATCATCAGTATTTTTACAGATCTTTCCGGGAGACCGAAAGGCCAGATTCAACATAAACCGTAATGTTCCCTGGATCAATACAGGCTATGATTTTTTCAGGCTTAATGAATTAACTTCCACATATGATTCAATAGGAACGACAAATCAGCTTGATTTCGTTGATATCGGCCTCGATAACGGGAAGCAGTATTGCTACTATATCCGGTCAACGGGTGGTTATCCTGCCAGTGAAATGCCAAAGAATCTGATTAACCTTTCTCAGATAGTATGTACCATCCCTATTGATAATGAACCGCCATGCCGGCCCGAAATAAATGTTACAAGCCAGTGCGACAGCCTTTATAATACGATATCATGGACAGTACCTGACACATGTTTTGCTGATGTTGCCAAGTACTATATTTACTATAAAAAATCTTTTGAAAATGACATTTCCCTGCTTGATTCAATTCCTGATAAAAACATCTTTTCATACCGGCACCTTCTCAATCAGGCCGATGATGTAATTGCCGGTTGTTATGCGGTTTCAGCTATTGATATGTTTGGTAATGAAAGTCAGAAATCGCTGGTGATTTGCGTTGATTCATGCAACTTTTATGAAATTCCGAATGTTTTTACACCTAACGGGGATAATATTAATGACTTATTGGTTGCAAAGACATCCGGATTGGTTGAAAAAATTGATTTCAAGCTATTTAACAGGAATGGATTACTATTATTCCAGACAGATGAGCCACGAATTGAGTGGGATGGAACATATCAGGGAAGGATCGTTTCTCCCGGAGTTTACTTCTACCAGTGTGATGTTTATGAGAGACGTATATCGGGTCTTGAATTGTTCCATCTGTCAGGGTTTGTACATGTAATAACCGAGGAGGATTCTGTTGTGAATGAACTGCCGACAAAATAGTATTATGAAAAAGATCATAACTCTGGTATTTTATATGCTGTCCCTTGCTAATCTCACCGGACAGCAGCCGGTTGATTATATTTTCAAGGCAAGAGGACTGGCTGCTTCAGGCAAAACTAATCTTGCCCTTGATCAGTTAACCAAAGCTATAGACGAAAAAGGAGAAAGCAGTGTGTATCTGGAAAGAGCCGAAATATATTTGCTTGAAGGCAATTATTCGGCTGCTATCAGTGACTGTAATGAAGCAAATGCAAAAAGGCTGAATTCAGGTGAGTACAGTCTCGCGAGGATCTACTCTGCTAAAGGTGATCCGGCGACAGCCCTCTATCATCTTGAAATGAATCTTAAATCGGAATTCAGGAAAAGTGAGAAGGTAATCATGTCGGAGACTTCATTCCGTAAAATCGAAAATAGTCAGGAGTGGAGAAAATTCTGGAGGAATGAGTTGTATAGTGTAGGTGAGAAAGCTATATCCGAAATTGAGTTTTATATTTCATCAGGAAAGATCAACAGATCGAAGGAAGTACTTTCTGAACTTAAGAAAAACTCCGTTGCCAGCGAAGATATACTTTATTCAGAATCACTGGTAAATCTCGCCACCGGAAAGAATTCTGAGGTTATCAAAGCTGTTTCCGGACTCGCTTCATCCGGTCCCGGGAGGGAAAAGTATCTGAGGGTACTTGCCAGGGCCCAGGATAATTCAGGAAATGCTGCCGGGGCATCCGCAACATACACAGAGATGCTCAAAATGGGGATTGCTGATCCTGAATTACTGATAAGGAGAGCAGAATGTCTCAGAAAAACAGGAGAAACTGATAAGGCAATGGCAGATGTTGAAAAATATCTTGGAATTTATCCGGAAGATAAAAATGCCATCAGTATGGCAGGAAAAGTTGCCGCCCAGTCAGGCGATAATATTAAGGCAATGGAATATTATTCTGAGAACCTCAGGCTTCATCCCAACGATCCTCAGTGTTACATAGACCGGGCAAATTCGTATTTTGTATCTAAATCGTGGGAGTGGGCAATAAAGGATTACAGCATGTCACTCGACCTGCAGCCTGTAAACTCCGATGTATGGCTTAACAAGGGCATCGCGCTGCTGCGATCAGGCAGGGTAGAAGATGCTTGCCACGATTTCAAAAAGGCGTTCAGCCTTGGTAATAAGAAGGTTTCCGAATATATAAGCAACAATTGCATAAAATAGAGTGTGACCTTTCAATTACCGTTATTACCTTAACAACATTCGTGAGACACCTGAATCTGGAAGTCTCTGCTATCTCACATGTTTAAGGATCCTCTCAAAAAGATCGTGAGGTTTAAATGGTTTCAGAACATAATCATTAATGGTCAGATCATCGATTTTATCGTGACTCTCTGACATGATAGCTGCTGTGAGGGCGACTATTGGTGTATTTCTGATTCTCAGATTATCTGATTTCCTGATTATTCTTGAAGCTTCAATCCCATCCATTACAGGCATGTGTAAATCCATGAGAATGAGATCAAAATCTTCTATCTCCATCATTTCAAGGGCTTTCTTTCCGTTTTCGGCGTGGCTAACTGTTATTCCCCAGCCAGTAAGAAATTTATTGGCAACAAAAAAATTAATTTTGTTGTCCTCTGCTATAAGTATCTTCTTACCTTCCAGTCCGCTGAAGTTCTCTGCTGATTCTGCAGGTTTTAAGTGAGAACCGGTCTGAGCAATGCCCAATGAAATAGTAAATCGGAAAGTTGAACCTTTGCCCTGCTGACTGCTGATAGTTATTGTTCCTCCCTGAAGTTCAATCAACTTCTTGCAAATGGCCAGGCCCAGGCCTGTCCCCCCGTAATGCCTTGTTGTATCAGGTGAAGCCTGTGTAAAGCTGTCAAAGATCAGCGATTGTTTTTCCTTTGGAATTCCAATACCTGTGTCAGTAACGGAAAACTCCATATTTGATTTGCATTCTGTTTGTTTTAATTCCCTGACATTCACAATTATACTTCCCTGATTTGTAAATTTCAGAGCATTGGAAAGGAGGTTTGAGAGTATTTGGTTCAGTCTGATAGGATCGCCAATTACTTCCATTGGAAGACTATCTGACTTACTTATTTCAAAAGTGAGGTGTTTTGCTTTTGATCTGTAGGAATATGATCGCATTATTTCATCAAGGAAATCACCAAGGTTAAATTGTGTTTGCTCAAAGACAATCTTGCCTGATTCCATTTTGTTATAATCCAGAACATCATTGACAAGTGTAAGAAGATGATTTCCGGAAAATTTCAGTGTCTTGATGAAATCCATCTGATCTTCACGCGGATTTCCCTGGAGAAGCAGATTAGTAATGCCAATCACCTCATTCAGAGGGGTTCTTATTTCATGGCTCATGGTTGACATAAAGAACTGTTTCGACTGTGCCGCCTCTTCAGCTTTCTGCCTGGCCACTATCAGATTATCGAGCATCATTCTTCGCTGAATTGCAATAGCAATCTGATTGGCAATAAAATCGAGTACATAAAGATCATCCTGTAAAAACTTATTTTCATCATGGTAATCCTGCAGGCACATTACCCCGATAGTATTGCTTTCAACTTTGAGAGGGACTCCCATCCAGACTTTGCAGGGAGTGCCTACAAGGTCAATATCGCCCGATTCTTCAAGCAGCTTTAGGTCATGCTCCTTCAACAGAACTGATTTGTTGTTATGAATTACCCATCCGGTAATTGTTTTATGTGTCGGGATCTCATAAAATGTATCTTTTTCATCGGTAAAAAATGGCAACGACAACATTTCGGAATGCTTATCGTAAAGAGCAATGAAAAAGTTATTCGTATCCCATATTTTACCTAATTCATGTACGATAATCGGATAGATATCTTTTATGTCATACTGTTTCAGTGCAGCAGTTGATATATTGAAAAGAATTTCCTGGAGCACCTGATTCTTCCTTTCAGTAGTAATATCCCTGTAAATTGCCAGATGAGAAACAACCTCATCATTGATAACTATTGTGGTAGCCACAAGGGATACATGAATACTATTTCCTGACTTATCTTTTCTTACAGTCTGTCTCACCTCTTTACGGTTTAATGAAGCAAGCCTGTCTATTTCAAGAGCTTCCTCCTTCAGATTGTCAGGAACAATCAGATGGTTTATGTCCTTGTTGATAACTTCATCAGAGGTGAATCCGAACAGATTCGTGAACTCCCTGTTGATCATCGAGATACTTCCGGAAGAAGTTGTGATTGCAATAGCTGCAGGGGTTGAATTATACAGGTGCTCCAGAAAAGCTTTCTCCCTTATTATCTGATTTTCATATTCCTTCTGCTTGCTTATATCCGAAATAATTCCCCTGTAACCAATAATCTTATCTTTCAGAAAAGTTGCGAAAGAATGTGTTACAACAGGAACCTTTGTCCCATCCTTTTTAATGGCTATGTACTCGTTGCTCGAAGTATGTCCCGGGGTTTTCAATGACTTCAGATTCTCAATCATGGTTTTGAAATTCTCAGGAAATATATGGGGAATGTAAATTCCCCTGGCAAGATCTTCCCTTGTAAAACCAAAGAAGTCAAGACCTTGCTGGTTCCCATATGTAATCTTGCCATTCAGATCCACCTCGTATACCATTTCAGGCAACATCTCGGCAAACTTTTCAAAAACAATTTCCTGTTTTAACAGCTCATCAAGATTCTTCTGATGATTTCCCGGTTCCCATGTGATAACAATATTTCCTGAAGTGAGCGGAAATCCCATATAAAAACCATCTGAATCATCTCCCTCTTCAGATACTGCCAGCTTATGCGCATCCCCGGTTATCCTGATGTGATTAAGAAGTTCGATAAGCTTAACTCTTCTTACCAACGGGGTATGATTAAGGTACTTACCCTTTACATCCGCTTTTCTTATAAACTCTGTCTCTTCAACTTTCCTGTTTATATCGACTATATAGAAATTGTTATTTTCATCAACGTTGTATAGAGCCAGATAGCTGCTTACCGTTTCAATTATCTCATCCAGCATCGTTCCCTGGTTTTCAATATTCTTACGGTTCCTGAGGATGTCGAGTTCGTTAAAAGCAGTGAGAAGGTAAACATCACCATTCAACTGTAGTGTTTCAGCAGAGAAGAGATATTGTTTCTCCTTACCCTCTTTTGATTTTAGGGTTACAGGAAAATCTTTAATCTTTTTTAATCTTGATATAAGTTTAATATACTTATTGCTTTCTTCAAAATCACTGAATATCTGTATATCATCTGAAGTTTTTCCTATAATCTCTTCTTTTTTATATCCCAGATCCTTAAGAAATGAATTATTGACATCAACATATAGTCCGGAATCAAGCTTGCTGATTGCCATAAGATAAGATGATGAATGAAAGGCATTTGTCATCATTTCCCTTGCAATTTCAGTTTTTTCGAAATTGGCGGAACGTGCTGTCTCAAGCTCCTTCTCTAAACTTTTATTTGCTTTCAGGGTTTCTTCGTATCTCTCTTTATAATCCATTTTGGATATTTTTCACAAACTAATTTAAGAATTTATTCATTTTTTGCAGGAAAGTTCATGTTTCTTTTTACAATTTCATTATAAAACTTACATACATGCCTGAGTCCGCATTCCTCACAAAGCGGTTTCCTCGCCTTGCAAATATATCTTCCGTGAAGTATGAGCCAGTGATGAGCCTTACGTATCAGCTCATGCGGTATATGCCGTGAGAGCTGCATCTCGACGCTTAGGGGAGTTTTTGCATCTTTTACCAGACCAATCCTGTTCGCTACCCTGAACACATGAGTGTCAACTGCCATGACATTTTTGTTGTAAACCACAGAAGCAACCACATTCGCAGTTTTTCTCCCTACTCCGGGTAAGCGTTGTAATAAATCAGGTTCAGATGGCACTATTCCTCCAAACTCATTAACGAGCATCCTCGACATCCCGGAAAGATGCTTTGCTTTATTATTCGGATAGGTGCACGATTTTATGTATTCTAAAATTTCTGAAGGTTCAGCTTTCGACATCGCTTCGGCATCAGGATATTTTGCAAGAAGAGCGGGGGTGATCAGATTGACTCTCTTATCTGTGCACTGGGCTGAAAGAATTACGGAGACAATCAATTCATAAGCATCATGATAGGTTAGTTCCGTTTCTGCGACTGGACGATTTAACTGAAAATATTCAATCGTACGCCTGTATCTTTCATTAATGGTCATCGAATGAAAAAATAATAGTGCGGGTAAGGTAACACTTTTTATCTTTGCACAAAATTCATTTTTTATGATAAGTTACCTCCAGGCAGACAATATTACAAGACGAATAGGGGACCGTCTTCTCTTTGAAAATATCAGTCTGAATATTAATAAGGATGATAAGGTTGCACTCATTGCTGTAAACGGGGCAGGCAAATCCTCAATGCTTGATATCCTTGCCGGAAATGAAAATCCCGATGGTGGTTTTCTCAGCATAAAGCGTGGATTGCAGATAGCTTACCTGAAACAATCACCTGTTCTTAACGAATCAAACAGGATAATAGATGAACTTTTTTCAACCGACAGCCAGCTTGTTAAAGCAATAAGGGAATACGAGGAATGCCTGCTTTCCGAAACACATGAAAAGCTCGATCTGATGATTCAGCGTATGGATGATCTTAAAGCCTGGGATTACGAAGTGGCGGTGAAACAGATTTTGTTCAGGCTTAAGCTGACAGACCTCAATGCAAGAGTCGGGACATTGTCAGGAGGGCAGAAGAAAAGGGTGGCATTGGCTAAAGTGCTTGTAGAAGATGCTGATTTGCTTATACTTGACGAGCCTACCAACCACCTTGATCTTGATATGATAGAGTGGCTTGAAGAGTATCTCTTAAAATCAAATAAAACAATGCTGATGGTGACTCACGACAGGTATTTCCTTGACAGGGTCTGCAATGTGATACTTGAACTTTCTGACAATGAATTATACAATTATGACGGGAATTATGAGTATTTTCTTGAGAAAAAACAAAGCAGGGAATCATCAGCAAGAATGAATACAGAAAAAGCCAGAAATCTGTTAAAGGGTGAGCTGGAGTGGATGAGGCGTATGCCGAAAGCCAGGAGGCATAAAGCCAAATCAAGAATAGAATCTTTTTATGATCTGAAGGAGAAAGCGGCCCATAAGTCTGAGGAAAAGAGCATAAATATAAATGTGAACATATCAAGGATGGGGAAAAAGATCCTTGAATTGAAGAACATCAATAAATCATTCGGTGACAAAGTCGTAATTAAAAACTTCACATACGTATTCAGCAGATTTGAAAAAGCAGGACTCATTGGCCTGAATGGGACAGGAAAGACGACTCTTCTTAATATTATTGCCGGTCTGATGGAACCAGCAAGTGGAACTGTTGAGAGAGGCGAAACTATAGTTTTTGGTTATTACAGACAGGAGGGGATAGTGTTTGATGACGATATGACGGTTATTGATTCTGTAAAGAATATAGCAGAACAGGTTACTGTCGGTGATGGCACCGTTCTTTCAATAGCGCAGTTCATGAACCATTTTCTTTTTCCTCCTGAAAAGCAGTATACTCTTATAAGGAAATTATCGGGTGGAGAGAAAAGAAGACTCTATCTTCTCACAATACTAATGAAAAATCCGAATTTTCTGATACTTGATGAACCTACCAATGATCTTGATATTCTTACACTTAACGTCCTTGAGGAATATCTTGCAGGCTTCAAAGGCTGCGTAATTGTGGTTTCTCACGACAGGTATTTCATGGATAAGGTGGTTGATCATATTTTTGAATATCAGGGGAACGGAGTTATTAAGGATTTTCCCGGCAATTATACACAGTTGAGAGAAAAACAGCTTGAAGCTGAAAAGCTGTCTTCAGTTGGAAAAGCAGGTAAAAGCATATCTACAGATCCGGTGAAAACCGGTAATAAAGATAAAAAGTCCGGACTGACCTATAAGGAAAAACAGGAGTTTGTGTCTCTTTCGGAAGAAATAGAGCAACTTGAGTCAGAAAAGAACATGATAGAGTCGGAAATGAATGGTGGTAACCTGGCAGCCAATGATTTCCTTAATAAATCGAAAAGACATAGTGAGATCGTTAATCTACTGGATAACAAGGAGATGAGATGGCTTGAATTAAGTGAAAAATGATCTGATATAAGGATTCAGGATAAACTCTGAATTCGTACGAATTTTTTACCTTTAACAATCAATATTTTAATCAATTGGAAAAAATAGTCATCAATATCCCCGGATCCCATTCAGAGATATTCGTAGGAGAGAAATGGGAAGCTGCATCGCGTATGTTGCCTGATGAAGGTGTTGTTATTATTACAGACGAAAATGTAAGGAATCTGTACGGTACAAAATTTCCAAAGGGGCTTATTTTATCTGTCCCCCCCGGAGAAGAAAGCAAAATTCTTGAACTTGTTCAGCAGCTCTCTGAAAGTCTGCTTGAATCAGGTATTGACCGGTCTGGTTTTATACTGGCAATCGGCGGGGGAGTAGTATGTGATCTGGCCGGGTTTCTGGCTGCAATATATATGAGGGGTGTAAGATGCGGGTATATTTCAACGACTTTATTATCACAGGTTGATGCCAGCACAGGAGGGAAGAATGGTGTTAACCTTGGCGGTACAAAAAACGTGCTTGGTGTGATCAGGCAGCCTGAATTTGTAATTTGTGATCCCGGAATCCTGGTTACTTTACCGGAGGAGGAATATCTGTCAGGCCTTGCCGAGATGATCAAAACAGCAATAATCGGTGATAAGGAGCTATTCGGGCTGATTGAAGAAAATTATAAGGGAATAATGGCCAGGGAGCCTGATCTTTTAACTGATCTTATAACCAGATCGGTCAGATTTAAAGCTTCTGTTGTAACAAAAGATGAAAAAGAAACCGGACTTAGGAGAGTACTGAATTTTGGCCATACACTTGGTCATGCAATTGAAATGCAGGAATCAATAAAACATGGTTTTGCTGTTGCTTCGGGGATGGAGTTTGCGGCTGAGTTTTCATTGCATAAAGGATATTTGAGCAAGGATGAGAAACTCAGGATAATTAAGCTCCTTAGAAAATTCGGATTGCTTGAGCGTTATTATATCCCTGTAACACAGATTGATAAATTAATCCGCCATGATAAAAAGAAATCAGGAAACGGTATTAATTTCGTATTTTCAGGAGGAATCGGGAAAACAGATATGATTAAAGTTGCTGTGGACGAGATCCTCGAATTTTATAAAAAATTCATAGATAAAAAGTAACAGCATGAATTCTTTCGGAGTAATATTCAGAATTTCAATTTTTGGTGAATCGCATGGTACTGCAATCGGTATAACAATTGATGGCTGCCCTCCCGGCCTTGCTATAAGTCAGGAAGATTTTCTTACAGACCTTAGAAGGCGTCAGAGCGGGAGCAAGGGTACCACAAAAAGGCAGGAACCTGACCTTCCCGAAATTTTGAGTGGTACTTTCAATGGTCATACAACCGGTGCACCTCTTTCACTTATGACGAGAAACAGCGATAAGATATCATCAGATTACGATGAATTTAAAAATATTCCCCGGCCGGGCCATGCTGATTTTGTTTCAGGAGTGAAATTTTCAGGATTATCGGATATGCGGGGAAGCGGCCATTTTTCGGGAAGAATAACCTGGGGACTTGTGGCTGCAGGAGTTATTGCAAAGAAGATAATTGCATCATCAGTAATTTCCGCAAAACTGATTTCAGCCGGAGGCTCGGAGGATATAGAAAAAGCCCTTGATGAGGCCATAGCATTGAATGATACAATAGGAGGAATAATAGAATGCCGCGTTAAAACACCACCGGTAGCTATAGGAGAACCATTCTTTTATTCACTGGAATCAGCTTTAAGCCATATTATTTTTTCTATTCCGGCTATTAAAGGAATTGAATTTGGAGCCGGATTTGCCGCTGCCGCGATGAAAGGCTCAGAGCATAACGATCCATTCATTGACAGCGAAGGAAAAACACTATCCAACAATGCCGGAGGCATAAACGGGGGGATTTCCAATGGAAATGAAATTATTTTCAGGGTAGTGGTTAAACCAACGTCATCAACCGGTACTGATCAGACCACATTCAATTTTAAGGAAGCTCAGATGACTACCCTTAAAGTTAAAGGCAGACATGATACGTGCATAGCATTAAGGATGCCGGTAATTGTAGAAGCTGCAACAGCCGTTGCAATGGCTGACCTTATCCTTATAGATCGGGGAATCCATGGCGTGAGAAGCTAATAGGTAATCAAAGGCTTTTTTGTTGCTTTTATCAGCAATGCTTTCTTTGTTTTCGGTGTTATCCTGAACCGGTTATCCAGCCGGTCACCGACTATCCATACAATTTTTCCATCTGATTCAAGGATCAGCATCTTTTCCTTATCGAGTATGGAATACTTTTTATCAATGAAATAATCACTCAGCTTCTTCTTTTGCTTCATACCCAGGGGATAAAAAAAATCTCCTGCTTCCCATTTCCTTATTGTAAGGGGGAAAACAAGCTTTTCCATACTTATGCAGGCTACCGATGTTTCGGCAGGGATTTCGAAGCCAACTGGGATAGTTATGTACTCAGCTGATTCAATTGACGGTACCTTCTTAAGTGCTGTTATATTTTTAACAATAACTTTATTCTCTTTCCAGACTTCGTCAACAGAAACAATCAGCTCTTTTCTGTTTTTAATGATCCTGTGGGTGCCTGTTGATATCCATCCACCGGTTTTACCCTTAATTACTTTCAATAAATCGCTGAGCTGCGCGTTTCTGAGGCTATAGGATTTGAAAAGCTCATAAATGATGGCCATGTTGTGAGTCAGCTCTTTTAACCGACTGATATTGAATATAGTGACACCTTCTTTGGTTTCGGTTATTTTGTCTCTTAATCCTGAAATATGCTCTGATATAATTTCATTTAATTCATAAAATCTTTCAGCTGACTCATTGAGTGTGGCTTCAATAGACGGATTTATTTCCTGTAGTACCGGGAGAATAAGGTGCCTTATCTTATTTCTTGTATACTTTGTATCTGCATTTGATTTATCCTCCCGGTAAGATATCCTTTCCCGGTTGCAATAATTAATAATAGAATGCCTTGTGGCAAACAAGATTGGCCGGATAATTCTGTTTTTAACCGGTCTCATTCCGGATAATCCTGCAAGACCTGTTCCCCTGGTAAGATTTATTATCAGAGTTTCAATGTTGTCGTTAAGGTTATGAGCAACAGCTATTGAATCATAATTATATTTCAACCTGATTTCTTCAAACCATTCATACCTGAGTTCCCTGGCAGCCATCTGGATTGAAAGACCTTTCTTTTCAGCTATTCCTTTTGTCTGGAAAACTGCAGAATAAAAAGGAAGATTATGATCAGCAGCAAATTTCTGAACAAGCTTTTCATCGTTATCCGATTCTTCAGCCCTTAGTGAAAAGTTACAGTGAGCAATCCCTGTTTTATTGTCCAGATGGAGAAAAAGATCAGCCATCACCATTGAATCAATTCCCCCGCTTACAGCAAGAAGAATCCTGTCTTCAGGGTTTACCAGTTTGTTTTCTGCAATAAATTTTTTGAACTCCTTGAGCATCCCGGTTATAAAATCATACAAAAGTAAAAAAGGTATCCTTCCCGAATACCTTTTATCGAAAAAATGTCTGCTTTATATTACAAATCAATTAATCAGCTGATCAAATTAACAAAAGTGCAAGATCGCGCCGCAGTTTTATAGTTAAATCATTCATCCGAACTTTCCCGAACTCTTCTGCGCTTTCTGGTCAGAAACATTATAAATGCTGCTGTGATGATCACCCCTGCAGCCACTTTCGTAATCAGTTCTTTCTTATTGTACTTCCATTCAGATTTCAACCCTCTTTCAACCAGAATATTTGGAAAATGCCCGCCGCGAATATCATCTATTATTCCTTCAATTACATTGATCCGGTCTGCAAGCAACAGGGGAATCCAGTGAGCAAAGCTCGATTCGCTGAATCTGAAAGCGTAACGGCGTATTGCGCCACTAAGCCCTGATGGTGGTACGGAGGTGCCAAAAACGGCGCTAACCGATGGACGTTCATTTGAATGGAGTATTTCCACATCGGTTTCCTGCTGTTCCGGCTTTTCATAATTAAGACGTTTATGATCATCTCCCGTGTATTTTTTTATGGGAGCAGCAGGCTCGTTTTGCGGATTTACGTCAACACCCCAGCCTTTAATGTGTGTAAATTTTTCTTCTTTGGTTTCCATGGTCATAAAATTTAATTTTTCAGGCAGGAATAAGAACAGTTTTTATACAATTATCAAGTTTGGCTGAAAAAATATGATATGCATCGGCTATTTCCTTTAAAGGTATGCGATGTGTAATCAATTCTTTCGGATTGAGAATTCCATCCTGAACATGCTTTATAAGTTTCGGAAGAAGACTCTTTACAGAAGCCTGATTTGCTCTTATGGTTATTCCCTTATTAACGACATTTCCTATCGGTATAAGTGTATCAGTAGGGCCATAAACTCCTACTATAGAGACAATTCCGCCATTTTTCACGGAGTTGATTGCCCAGTGAAGGGCTGTTGCTGAACCTCTCTGAAGAAGTAATTTTCTTCCTGTTATTGTTTGCAGGGTGTTGCCGGCTGCCTCTGATCCTACAGCATCAATGCAAACATCAGCACCAAACCAGTCTGTTGTTTTCTTCAGAAATAAAACAGGATCTTCCAATGATCTGAAATTATATGCTTCACACTGAGCATAATTACGTGCAAATTCAAGCCTGTAATCGAGATGATCTATGATTATCACACGGCCTGCTCCAAAAAGCCAGGAGCATTTTGCTGCCATTATACCAATCGGGCCTGCACCAAAAACCACTACTGTATCCCCGGTCTTGATACCACCCATTTCTGCAGCCTGGTAACCGGTTGGAACTACATCGGTCAACAACACTGCATCATCATAATCCATTCCTTCAGGAAGCACTGTCGGACCTACATCAGCATATGGAACCCTTACATACTCTGCCTGACCACCGTCATAACCTCCGGCAATATGAGAATATCCAAATATTCCACCTACTCCGGTGCCCTCAGGATTTGACTCATGACAATTGCCATACAGCTCTTGTTTACAAAAAGAACACTTCCCACAGGCAATATTGAAAGGAACGATCACAATATCTCCTGTTTTCAGCTTCTGAACCGAGTCCCCTATGTCTTCCACAACACCGATAAATTCATGTCCAAATGTCATACCAACGCGGGTATCAGGTACAATTCCATGATACAGATGCAGATCTGAGCCGCAAATGCAGGAACGAAGAACCCTGATAATGGCGTCATTTGGATGTTGAATCTGGGGGTAAGGTTTTTCTTCAACACGGACTCTGTAAGGTCCGCGATAATTCATCGCTAACATAAGTTCTTAATTTAATGTATTTTCAAACTCACAAACCTTACATTTATGACAACAAAGCGAACTTATTGTTCATTACCTGTATTGAATAATGGAGGGGGGGCCTGATTCAAAATTGGTGGGTTTGAGGAGCTGTTCTCCCGAAACAGAGACAGGATTAATATTTGAAAAGGCGGGAGGATTAGGGAAGAAGGTAAACCTGAACTGAATTGTGTTAAACACCATGTTGTCATTCCTGATTCTGATACCAAGTCCTAAACCGGAAAGTGAATTCCTGTCGATGATCATCTGTTTTGAACCTGACAGAAATGAGAAGTCAGTGAATCCGAAGAATGCAAATCTGAAACCATATATATTAACCGGACTGAATAATACTGTTTCAAGACTCACCGAAAGTCTTTGTGTTCCGTTTATGGAATCATTTCTGAAACCTGAAAAACCATTTTCATTCTTAAAGAAAAGTAACTCATCTGTATACCTGTGAAATCCGCGTGAGTAGTCTATATCGATAAATGCTCGTATCATATGAGTCCCTGCATGCATCAGGTTAGAGAAGTATTTTAGTTTTAATGCCAGAAGCCCTTGTTCCGTTTCACTTTCATTGAAATATGTTCCTACACCGGCAGACCCATAAAAATAGCCCAGCTCCCTGCTTGATTTCCCGAATGACACTTCAGTGCCGATATATGTTCTTTTTTTGAATTCATTTAATTCTTTTCCCACAGTTACTTTAAATAAACCGCCATACGGAATATCTTCAGTCCGGCCATAACCGTAAATTAAGTTGGTTTTATAAAATTTCTGAATGGAAAATGCAGCTGAAGCAAGGAATAATCTGTATTTCTGGAGATTATAGTATGAATCAGGATAAATTAAAGGCCTGTCGAATATGTTGTTATTAGTATAGCGTGCACCAATTATAAATCTCGATACTGATTCCCTGTTAAGGAGGAATGATCTTGAAAGCCAGTAATCCTGGAAATTGTATTTAAGCGGTTCCGGGAGCAGCATTGTATCCAGATCCTCGCTGGTATACATCTGTATTACGGAAATCCCGCCCGCGTATTTTGTTTCAGAACTTATGAGTTTGCGCGACAGGTTGAATCCATATGTACGCTCACCGAGGCCGCTCATATAGTTTATTTTAAGGGTCAGAAATGACTTCCCTATATTGTCTATCATGTAATTGACACCAAATCCCGGAGAATTTATCTTTTCTGCGTCATATGGAATTTCAAACCCAATTTCATGGCCGATACCAAAAATATTTTTATCGAAAACTGAAACTGATCCTTTATTAAAGCCATTGAAGCTGAAATCACCTCCCAGTGAATATACATCTTTTGTAAGTACCATTATATCAGCTTCATAAGTAGAAACAGGTATGACTATTATTCTTGCATCATTAATAAATGGCAACTGTCGGAGAAGTCTCTCATTATCACTCAGGGTTAATGGAGAGATGGTATCATTCACCGAAAACAGAAGGTTATTTCTGATAATTTTCTCGATAGTGTTGAAGTGGGTACTGTTAAGAACATCTTCAATTTTTTTTGGATCTGATAGGGCGGGATTATTGATGTTTCCTCCGAAAACATTTACTTTTTGTACTTTTATGCTTCGGATCCTCAAACCGGAATGTGCTTTGTAACCTGCATCGCTTGCGGCCGTAATCCTTTTGCTATCAATATTATGAGGTGTAACAATCAAAAAATCGTATAGCTTTTTTGTCAGGGCATTCTTTGATGCTTTTACCTTGAGGGAATCAAAGAATAATTTGTCCTTGTCCTTCAGTGAATGACCGGGTGGAATCAAAGATACAGGGGACGGCTTCATATTATCTTTGGGAAAGAAAGACAGACTATCCCTGAATCGGATAAATGAATCAGGTTGTATTCTTGTAATTGTATCTTTATAAAGATGGCTTTGTGAATAAGATATATGACATAACAAAAAGAAGGCCAGAGGGACTAAAATTCTGAAACCAACCCTTAAATTATTGTGAAATCCGTACATCAGGTTTCCTGCGGATTGCTGATCAGGACATCATCAGAATTGAACTGGAATCCAAGGCGTTTACCGGTTATCATTCTTGAATGCTGGATTTTAGCTTCCACCTGCCCGACTGTTGCAATTTTTATTGTATCATAAGGAGGTACAAGAAGGTCAAATTCAAGGCAGTACTGGATAGCAGTTGATATTATAAGCTCAAGTGATTGTTTGCTTATCTCTTCATTTCCGTAGTTGGTAAAAAGCATTCCCATCTGCCTTTTGCCTTCCACAAAATACTGTTTCTCATGATTAATGAAGATCCTGGCAATGAGATAGCCCAGATCTTCAGATCTTGAATACCTGAAAGAGTCAGCTAAAAAGTTATAAATGTTTATTATTCCTGAATAGGCATTGTACTTGTTCTTTTGAATATATGGCGTTTTCCATGCAGGATGTTCCCTGTCGAACTGGAATATATTTGAATGCATACTGAAAAGAAGAATGTCGCCTGCAACCTTGAGTTGAGCATCAAAGTTGCTTCTGTCGGTATACTCCAGCCTAATCCGGGAATCAGCTCCGAACAGGCTTGTGTTTATCTCTTTAGACAGGGTTCTGAGGACATCCTTAAGCATAAAGAATGATTCAAGAGTATTGTCAAACACCTTCTGCTTTAGAATTGACTTCTCATTAAGTGTCTCAATTATTGCAAGTTTCTTTTCGTCTGGATTTGACATGACTGACCATGGATTTAAAAAGAATATTTGTCTAAATTAACAACTATAATTTAATAAGAAACAGAAAATCAGTTCATTTATAAAATTTAAGCATTCCTGGGGAATCTCGTTTAAGCATTCCTAATACGATCTTGCGAAAAGAACTCTTTTTTTCGATGGTTTTCCGGAATATACGCACCTTCCATCTTCTTCAGGAGAATCAAACGGGATGCATCTTATCGTTGCTTTTGTCTCTTCTTTAATCTTCTCCTCAGTTTCAACCGTTCCGTCCCAGTGAGCCATTATAAAACCACCGGTACTATCAAGGACCTTTAGAAAATCATCCCATTTATCAACATAAAATGTGTTTTCTTTTCTGAAGGCCAATGCTTTATTATAGATGTTTGACTGAATATCATCAAGAAGCACAGGTATATGATCATTTATTGTGTCAATAGAAATTATTGTTTTGGTCAGGGTATCGCGCCTGGCTACCTCTATTGTCTTATTCTCCAGGTCACGCGGACCGATAGCAAGTCTTACAGGTACTCCCTTTAGCTCATATTCAGCAAATTTCCAGCCTGGTTTGTGTGTATCCCTGTCATCGTATTTTACTGAAATGCCTTTTGCTTCAAGTTGTTCTTTGATTTTTTTAGCTGTTTCAGAAAGAGAAGCGAGCTGTTCTGTATTCTTATAAATAGGAATGATCACAACCTGTATTGGTGCAAGTTTTGGAGGTAGTACAAGTCCATGATTGTCGGCATGCCCCATGATTATGGCACCCATGAGCCTTGTTGATACCCCCCATGATGTAGCCCAGACATAATCAAGCTTACCGGTCCGGTCAGTGAACTGAACATCGAAAGCTTTTGCAAAATTCTGACCAAGAAAGTGGCTTGTTCCTGCCTGTAAAGCCTTCCCATCCTGCATCAAAGCTTCTATTGCAAAAGTATCAATGGCTCCTGCAAACCTTTCATTTTCAGATTTATACCCTTTAATCACAGGCAAAGCCATAGAATTCTCGGCAAAGCCGGCATAAACATTGATCATTTTTTGTGTTTCCTCTTCAGCTTCCTCCCGGGTCGCGTGGGCTGTATGGCCTTCCTGCCAGAGAAATTCGGTTGTCCTGAGAAAAAGACGGGTCCTCATTTCCCAGCGCACGACATTTGCCCACTGGTTTATCAGGATAGGAAGATCCCTGTAGGACTGTATCCAGTTTTTATATGAATTCCATATTATTGTTTCAGATGTTGGACGAATAATCAGTTCTTCCTCAAGTTTGGCTGAAGGATCAACAACAACACCTTTTCCATTCTCATCATTTTTCAACCGGTAATGGGTTACGACAGCACATTCTTTAGCAAATCCTTCAACATGAGAAGCTTCCTTGCTAAAAAATGATTTTGGTATTAATAGTGGAAAATAGGCATTTACATGTCCGGTAGCCTTAAAAAGCCTGTCCAGCTCAGCCTGTATTTTCTCCCATATTGCATAACCATATGGTTTGATCACCATACATCCTCTTACTGCTGAATTTTCAGCCAGATCAGCCTTGATAACCAGATCATTATACCATTGTGAGTAATTCTCTTCCCTGTTAGTTAAAAACTTAGCCATTTTTTATGGTATGGTATTTGTTTAATTAGTTTTAAAGAAATAGATTGCGTAAAAATAACAAAAACTTCAGTTATTACTCATAATTACGAAAGAGAGGTTCATTATGAAAGCAAAATTCTACAGCGGAATTATTTTGGTCCTTCTTCTTTCCTGTTCACACTTAAACGCTCAGGATGATGCAATAGTGGTAAACAACTACTATGATGATTATGATTATCACTTTTCATCAAGGATAAACAGATTCCATAAATCATATTCTGCTTTCGACTATTATGCACCTGTCTATACTGATACATACTGGTACAGTTACCAACCTGCTGCATGGGGTATGAGCATTTACGGAGGTGGCCTTGCAGTAGGGTATTCAGAAAGTTATCCAGTTTATAATTATCCGGTATACAATTACTACGATCCATATTTTGGAAGTTCATATTACTACGGATACAGTCCATACTACACAAGTTACTGGTATACTCCTGTTGTAATAAATATAGGCTGGAGAAACAATTATGGCTGGAACAGGCATTATCACGATCATTATTATACCAGTCACAGAACTGTATATAATTCTTACAACAACTATAACTACAATTCTTCAGGAAGACATTATACTTCAACAAGAACCTCTTCAACAAGTACACGTAATACCTCCGGCAATGTTTCCAGACGCACTCAGGTTAATGGCAATACATCAGGAACTGTAACAGGACGAAAGGCTGAACAGTCCGATAATGGACGACATACGGGAGAAATCAGAAGAAACCCGGAACCTGGTAACAGCAGGGGACAAAAATCCAGCCAGGTAAATCCACAAAGAAGTTCGCCAGGTCGCAGCCCCTCAATTTCCTCCGGTCAGCGAACACAAAGAGCAGGCAGCAGTCCTGCCAGAAGCTCATCAAATTCCAGATCCGGAAGCCCGGCAGCATCCGGAAAAAGCTCTTCATCAAAGAATGAATCACCTTCTTCAGATTCAAAAACCTCTTCAAGCAGAAAAGCTAATCGTCGTTAAATAAATCAATACATTGATAATCATACCAGTGTACATTGTATTTAGAAATGATTTAAGTTTTAAAGTAAATTCAAATTATAATCTCTTTTGGTATAGAATTTGCTTGATAATTAAGAATGATAATTTAAATGGGGAATAAAATGAAAGCATTATCAATAGTACCAATCGTCGGAATGTTAATATTGGGGTCATGTTCTTCAAGCCTTTATACAGGAGCTGAATATGATGACCTTTATTATTCAGGTGAAGACCAGCAGCCGGTAGCGAGAGCTGACCGTTCCGCAAATGAGCGGTATTCAGATGGAAATCAGAATAATGATGTATATTATGATAACATCTATGCTGAAGATACTCTGGTTTCATCAGAATATTCCGATGCAGTTGATTATGATGACCAGATCATCATAAACAATAACAATTATGGTGGCGGATACGATTATTATAATAACTACTCATACGCAGGACGCCTGAGTAGATTCCACGGATATTTCGATCCATACTGGAGAGATCCGTTTTATTCCGGATGGGGCTCACCGTTTAGCTATGGATTTGGATTCAGATCACCTTTTTATGGCAGTTACTACAACCCTTATTACTATGACCCGTTCTATTCTGATTACGGATATGGCGGATATTACGGAGGTGGCTTATACGGTGGTTACTATGGAGGATATTATGGAGGTTATTATGGAGGTTATTATTCACCATGGTATGGTCATGGATACTCCTCAGACCGTAATTCAGTAACATACGGCAGAAGGGAAAGATCAAGCAATATGTCCTCAAGGTGGAATGACAACTTATCTGCAACCGGAAGCAGGAGATCGTCAGCTGTATCATCATCGGGTGGAAGCTCAGGAACACAGAGAAGCGCTCTTTCAGGTACAAGGACACTTCCTGCTGATCAGCCATCCCGTTCGGCAAATGCATCTCAGTCAACCAGAAGATCGACACAGGAGCCAATAAGCCGGGAAAATGCAAGATCGGGTAATGCTACAGAGAGAAGTTCCGCAACTGCACGTCCTGAATACAACAGGTCAAGCAGATCATATACCCCCAGCTATAATAATCCAAGGATGAGCACCAGACCTTCCTATAATAACAGCAGGGCATCAGATGGTACAAGCAGGAGCAGTTCAGGCGGAAACAGCAGGGTGAATAGCCAGGTACGTACTCCCAACCAGAACTCTTATCAGAATGCAGTTCGCAGCAATCCTTCGGGCGCAGTAAAGAGCAATCCTTCCGGAAGCAGTGTACAGCGGAGATCAGTATCCCCATCATCTTCAGGTACTCCGCGTTATTCAGCACCATCCGGGGGCAGAAGTTCATACTCTTCTCCTTCATATAACAGATCTTCAGGATCATCAGGATCATCAGGCGGAGGTTCAGTATCAAGGAGCTACTCATCAGGATCTTCGAGTGGCGGTTCTTACAGCGGTGGTAGTTCATCGGGTTCAAGTTCCTCATCAAGGTCCTCATCATCCGGATCTTCAGGGAGCAGGAGATAAATCTGAATACTACTTGTAAAAAAATATAACAGAGCATTATTTAATAGAAGTTTTATGAACACTCACATGATTTGAATTGAAATCCTGTGTAGTCATAGAGTCTAAAAGCTAAAACTATGTTTATGAAAAGGATAAGTTTAATGATATTGGCACTGACCGGCCTTACCGGGATCTTTGCCCAGAATGTGGATGATGCCTTGAGATATTCCCAGATATTTTATGGAGGAACATCAAGGTTTATGTCAATGGGAGGAGCCTTTACAGCACTTGGTGGCGATCTTTCATCTCTGACACAGAACCCTGCAGGGATCGGAGTATTCAGATCTTCAGAGATCAGCCTTTCCCCCCAGTTAATGAAAATCAATACCGATGCAGGATTTAATGGAATGTACTCCGATTATATATATAACTTCAATCTTAGCCAGGCTGGTTTTGTGAGTAATATTATTTCCAATAATCAGGAATCAGGATTGATTAAACTGAACTTCGGATACTCTTTTAACAAGACAAATAACCTGAATCAGAACATAATGATCCAGGGCACAAGCAACAATGGTTCCATGGCAGATTACTGGGCAGAAACCAGTGGAGGCATACTTTTTAATGATCTGGAAGGGCCAGCCGGCATTGCATACGATGCATGGATAATCGATACTCTAACAGGTTCAGGCGGAAGAGGGTATGGTACTGTCTTCTCAAACTATGGCGATAATCCTCCCTCAGTCTATGGTCAGAACATCAGAAGATTGATTTCATATGAAGGATACACAGGTGAACATGCTCTGTCAATCGGTGGTAATTATTCAAATAAAATATTTTTCGGAGCTACACTTGGTATTAACAAACTGAAGTATTCCAGTCATTTTGAGCATCTTGAAACAATGGCTCTCGATATACCTTCGAGGTTTGAAAATTTTAATTATACCGATCATTATGAAAATACAGGAACAGGATATTCACTGAAGCTTGGTGCCATAATCAGGCCGGTTGAAACTGTTCGCATCGGACTGGCATTTCATTCCCCCACATGGTACCGGATAAATGAATATTTCTATGAAAGCATTTCAAGCAACTTTACGGACGGTGGTCAGTTTGATTTTGAAAATGATCCGATGAGATACAGCTATGCTCTCGCAACACCATTCAGAGCTTTGGCAGGTGTTGCTGTTCAGATCAAAAAGATTGCCATTATAAGTGCTGATTACGAATTTGTTGACTACAGCACTGCACGATTTTCCGAGACAGGTGACAACTATGATTACAGCGAGAAAAATTCAATCATAAAAAATAGTCTTCGTTCGTCCAGCAATATCCGGCTCGGAGGTGAGGTCAGACTTAATAAATTATACCTGAGAACAGGTTATGGCTATTACGGAAAAGCATTCCAGCCGGGAGAAGACAACAGTGAATTGGATTACACTTCACTTTCCTTCGGTGCAGGTTTCAGGGAAAAGAATGTTTATTTCGACGTTGCCTATACCAATTATCAGTATTCCCAGGGGTACCTTCTATACGATATTTCGAACCCTGCAATAGCCGATCTCAGCACTTCGAAAAACATGTTTACAGTTACATTGGGATTTAAATTCGGGCACTAAAAAGGTGCCTGTATGTAATTAACTGCATCCGGCCCCATATTGAAGGTAAGATCAATAATGCTAAGGTGAGGTATGAATCCATTTTCATTTTCAAAAACCTGTGAATAAGGTATAACTTTAAGGGCAGGTTCTTTTTTCGGTGAAAATCTATTTCTGAAATCATGTGATGAATTCACGTTTTTTTCAAACTCAATAGTGTAAGTAACAGGTTTTTTAATTTTCAAATAATCAAGGAGCAGAGTTAAAAGCGCCATATTAAGGTCAAGAAGGAATTCATGATTTCCTGAAATGACCTTTTTAATTTTTTCATTGTAAAACTGAAAATAGGGTGCAGAACCATATGATGCAGTAATTGCCCCGATATGAACCTGTTGCCATCTTTTTGAATAATCGATCCTGATGTCTTTTATCGGTGTTTTGTGAAGACTTCCCAGTAAAACAGGTACTGTTAAGGATTGGGGTCCATGGGCTGACAGAATACAGCATCTGTTCCTGTAAGTTTGCTTGAGGTAATTTTCTTCTCTTTCAATGATGATTTCATCAGCACCTGATATCAGGGAAAAATATGAAACCGGAGGTAAATATGCTGTAGAGATCAGGATTTTGCCATTCATTGCACATGCGATCACTCCATTTTATTTATCATACTGGCTGAAAATCCTGCTCCGAAGCCATTATCTATATTTACAACAGTAACACCTGTTGAACAGCTTGTAAGCATTGCAAGCAGAGCTGATATGCCTCCGAAGCTTGCACCATATCCAATGCTTGTGGGTACAGCAATAACCGGCTTGTCGACCAATCCTCCCACGACGCTTGCCAGTGCGCCTTCCATACCAGCAATGACCACAACAACCCTGCAGCTTCTTATCTCTGGCAGCTTATCAACAAGCCTGTGAATCCCGGCAACACCTGCATCGTATATTCTTATAACATTGTTTCCAAGAAGCTCTGCAGTTACAGCGGCCTCTTCAGCAACAGGGATATCAGATGTCCCTGCAGTTATGACTGCAATTTTGCTGTCAGGGGTGTCAGGTTTTTTCTTCTGTGCCGAAATTATCCTGGCAACAGGGTAGTATACAGCTTCAGGTGTGATGCTTTTCACAGCTTCATACATCTCAGGATTTGCCCGGGTGCCTATTACATTATTTTCTCTCTCCGCCATTACCCTGAATATTTCCTTAACCTGCTCAACAGATTTTCCGGCACAGTAAATGATTTCAGGATACCCTGTACGCATCTCACGGTGATGATCAATTCTTGCGAAGCCAAGATCAGTATAAGGAAAGTTTCTGAGTACTTCCAGTGCTTCAGTGACACTCCTGTCGCCATCTCTGACATCGGTAAGGAGCTTTTCAATTTCTTTTACATTCATATTTTCAGGTTTGAAAACAAAGATATTACATCTGCTATGAATCTCCTAAAATCCATTACTCGGTTCTTCGCACCCTTTAGGGTTAAGGGGCTAACGAAGAACCGATGAAGCAAAGAGCAGGAGCTCGACGAAGTCAAAATCAATGTTCGTTTATTATTAAATGCAGATACTCATATAAAATTATTTGCGGTTAAAAAGCACTGAAATTATATTGTTGTAAACCTCCTTCAAAGGAAGACCTTTCTCAGTTGCAATACGTTTACAATCATCATATTCAGGCTTGCATGAGACCTCTTTTTCTTTGTAGAAGGATCTTTTTACAGTGACATCCCCGTAATCTGTCGTCAGTGTTTCAAATTTTCTTGAGAGTGTATCCTTTTTGAACGGAAATGTTCTGATTCCCAATGAAGTCGACTCAGTAAATATTACGTCTTTAATCCTGTCAGCATGCTCAGTTTCGCATATCACATTTAAAATTATTCCAGGCCTTCCTTTCTTCATCATAATATTTGTGAAGAAAACATCGGAGGCACCTGCTTTGAATAATCTGTCTGATATATAATCAAAGAATTCAGGATTCATATCGTCAATGTTGCATTCAAGCTGTATGGCATTGTGCCCTGTTTCATGACTTATAATTCTTTCTCCCAGAAATACTCTTAAAATGTTGGGTACATCCGGATGATCTTTCTGTCCGATACCGTAGGCTGTTTTTTCAATTTTAAGGGGAAAATCCGGATTCAGGTCCGTGCCCAGTGCTGCCAGTATTGCGGCTCCTGTTGGTGTTGTGGCTTCAAAGTCAACGCCACCTTTTTTAACAGGAAGGCCTTTAATGATCTCTGCCGTGGCAGGAGCAGGGACAGGCAGCTTCCCATGATCACATTTTACGAATCCGCTTCCCAGTTCGACAGTTGATACATGTACGCCATCGACATTCAGTGCATTGAAACAGATCGCTGCACCTACAACATCAATAATTGAATCAATAGCTCCAACTTCATGAAAATGAACATGATCAAGCGGGATTGCATGAACTTTTGCTTCTGCCACTGCAATCTTCATGAATATTTTTTTGCTTAATTCCTTTGTTCTTTCATCAAGCTCTGAACCGTTTATAATCTTCTCTATATCTGAAAGATGTCTGTGTGCATGCTCATGTCTTGTTTGCCGGACAGTGACCTTGGTACCATGTATGCCATGACGCTGATCTTTCTGAACTACCAGTTCCCATCCTTTCAGATTCAATTTTGCCAGTTCATTTATCAAATAATCCTTATCAACTCCAAGATCTATCATTGCCCCCAGATTCATGTCGCCGCTTATCCCTGAGAAACAGTCGTAACTAATAAATTTCATATACTCCGATTTATATGATTAAGTAAATAATGGTTGATGTTTAATTTAGTATAATTTATATGAACCTTAGCAGTGCAAATAATTTTGATGCAAATATACTACTTCCAATCCTTACACTTTAATAAAAAAAAATCGTATTTTTCGACTCTTTTTCATAAATGAATAATTAAAAGCGGGAAGAAAGATATGAAAAGAAGGGATTTTTTTAAAACATCCATTGGTGCAGGCATAGCTGCAGGCGCAGCTCTCAACCTGGGAGGATATAAAAACCTGTGGAAATCTGAAGCAGCAGCAGCTAAATATGATATGATTGCCATAATGGGAGGGAATCCTGATGCCATGTTCGATCTTGGGATACAGGAACTCGGAGGCATGAGTGCATTTGTAGGTAAAGGACAAAAAGTTCTGATCAAGCCTAATATAGGGTGGGATGTAATTCCTGAACACGCTGCAAATACCAATCCGCTCCTCGTTAAAAGAATCGTTGAACACTGTTTTAAAGCAGGAGCTAAAGAAGTATACGTATTGGACCATAGCCTGGATAACTGGGTCAATTGCTACAAGAATTCAGGTATAGAAAAAGCTGCAAAATCTGGTGGCGCAAAGGTAGTTCCGGCCAATTCAGAAAGTTATTACCAACAGGTTGCCATTCCCGGAGGAATCAAGCTTCAGAGCGTTAAAGTTCATCAACTTCTGCTTGAAACCGACGTTTTCATCAATGTACCCATTCTGAAGGATCATAATTCTGTAAGGATGACCTGTTGCCTTAAAAACACAATGGGGCTGGTATGGGACAGAGGCTACTGGCATGCAAATAATCTTAATCAATGTATTGCAGATTATGCATTGTACGAGAAAAAACCTAACCTGAACATAATTGACTGCTTCAATGTAATGGTCAAGCATGGCCCCCAGGGTGTTTCAAAGGAGGATGTTGTTGCAATGAAATCGCAGATTATTACAACGGATTGGGTGGCTGGTGATGCTGCAGCAGCCAGGATGCTGGGTGTACCTGCAGAAAAAATAGAATATATCGCGATGGCTCATAAGATGGGAGTCGGGAACATGAATCTCGAATCGCTGAGTATAAAACGTATTAAAATGTAATTCCTGATGAGGTCACCTTTGCTTAGAAGAAGCCGGATCATATTTTCTACTCTTGTTCTAATACTATTCTTTCTTGTATTTCTGGACTTCAAATCCCTTGTTCCGACAGAGTATTACAATTCGATTTTGTTTTTGCAGTTTATCCCTTCGCTGATAAAATTTATTCACCTCGAATCATTACTTGCCGCAGGATTCATAATTGTTCTGGTATTGACCCTTATTTCAGGAAGATCATATTGTTCATATTTGTGTCCGCTTGGGATAGGACAGGATCTATTCAGCAGGATAGGTGGTCGTTTCAAGAAAAAATTCAGGCGATATGGATTTAAAAGACCATTCACAATTCTGAGATATTCACTTCTTGCCGTAACCCTTATAGTCACACTTACCTGGGGAATACAAATCATAACAATTATTGATCCCTACAGCATATTTGGCAGATTCATGACCTATTTTGCCCGGCCGGTTGTTCTTATCGTAAATAATATCCTTTCCGGGATTCTGGGAAAATTTGATGTGTATACACTTAGTAATATTCCAGTTAAAGGTTTTTCCCTTGTTTCATATTCAATACCTGTTGCATTTTTTATTCTTGTAGGAATACTTTCCTTTACCAGGGGACGGCTATACTGCAATGCTGTATGTCCATTGGGGACATTGCTGGGACTGGTTTCAAAGGTGTCCATATTACGTATCAGGTTTAACGAGGATTCATGCACAAGATGCGGGAGATGTTCACTGGGATGCAAGTCTTCGTGCATTGATTTCCTGAAGCACGATATTGATATTTCAAGATGTGTTGTCTGTTTTAACTGCATAAATACCTGTCAGGAAAAAGCCATTTCATATGGTTTGGTTGAAAAGAAAAAGAAGGTTCATGAGACTGATGAGAGCAGGAGGAAGGTAGTAGCCGCATCAATATTGCTCTTTTTTGGAGTATCCCCGCACTCATCCGCTCAGGATAAGCCTGTTCCAAAGCCGAAGAAAGATTCAACAGTAAAAGAGAACAGGACTTCTCCTGTATGCCCTCCGGGTGGAGTTGCAATCGCCGATTTTAATAACCATTGCACTGCATGTTCCCTGTGTATAAGTGCTTGTCCCAATGGAGTTTTGCAACCCGCAGTTACACAGTATGGCATTGCCGGATTCATGCAGCCAGTAATGGATTATCATAAAAGCTTTTGCACCTATAATTGCACAGTGTGCACAGAAATTTGTCCCACAAATGCTCTTCAGCCACTTGTTCTTGAAGCTAAAAAGCTTACTCAGCTTGGGAAAGCGATTTTTATTAAAGATAATTGCATAGTAAAGACTGAAAAGACAGCCTGCGGGGCATGTTCTGAGAGTTGTCCCACAAAAGCTGTTTATATGATTCCATACGAGGGAAACCTGCTGATCCCTGAAGTAAATAATGACATTTGCGTCGGATGCGGTCATTGTGAATTTGCCTGCCCTACAACACCGTATAAAGCAATTTTTGTTGATGGAAATCCAAAACATATTGCTGCCAAAAAACCGGTTAATGTTGAATCTGAAATGGAAGCTCCTGTAGAGTTTCCTTTCTAGCATCTGATAAGTTAATTAAAAATGAATCCATCACATATTGAGCATATTGGCATTGCAGTACTGAATCTTGAAAATGCAATAGATTTTTATGAAAAGGTATTTGGCCTGAAGTGCTATAGCATTGAAGAAGTACCTGAACAGAAAGTACGTACAGCTTTCTTCATGGTTGGCCAGACAAAGTTAGAACTGCTCCAATCAACTGATCCGGAAGGTCCAATAGGTAAATTCATTGAGAAAAAAGGAGAGGGGATTCACCATATTGCTTTTTCAGTGAAGAATATTGAAGAGCAGTTAGACCATGCTACAGTCTCAGGAGTGAAACTGATAGACAGCACACCCCGGAAAGGAGCCGAAGGACTTGATATTGCGTTTTTACATCCAAAATCAACCATGGGAGTTCTTATTGAGATTTGCGAAAACAAAAGTAAATAAATGATAATTGTAACTAATCAGTGCCTAAAGTGAACTAAAGTTTGGAGTGCCTACAGTTAAAAAATCAGGTGTTGTTAACAATTTGTCTTTCGAAATTAACATTTTTATTTTTACATGAGTGATATTTTTCAAAAACGACCACATATGAACAAATATTATTTTAGTGTTTGATAAACAGGCGATTACGTTCTTTGATAT
>JBBQJD010000007.1:0-65840 GCA_038325595.1 Bacteroidales bacterium
ACGTATAAACCCATAAACAATTAGCATTTAATATTTTAATACATTACACATACAATGGGACCAATATCATCATTAATAACAATGCCTGAATGGCTTGATCTTCTGATAGCTCTGCTGATAGGAATCGGTTTTGGTTTTGCACTTGAGCAGGCTGGTTTTTCTTCGAGCCGTAAACTGGCAGGAATGTTTTATGGATACGATACAACTGTAATTAAAGTATTCTTTACAGCATCTATAGTGGCATTGGTTGGATCACAGATTTTAAGCTATCTCGGATTGCTTAATCTTAACCTGGTCTTTGTAAATGAGTTTTATGTGTATGCTTCAATAGTGGGAGGAATAATAATGGGAGCCGGTTTTATCATGGGGGGTTTTTGCCCCGGAACCGGATTGAGCGCATTATCAATAGGGAAAATTGATGCAATGGTGTTTTTTGCAGGTGCACTAACCGGAGCTTTCCTCTTTGCCGAGACCTTTCCATTAATTCAGGATCTGGCCAATGGTTCATACAAGGGACCAGTAAAGGTAAATGAAGCTTTAGGTATGTCACCGGGATTGTTTACATTTCTGCTGATAGCTGCTGCTGTTTTAATGTTCTGGATCGCCGAGATGGCAGAAAAACGTTTTCCCAGACCAGATATAACAAACGAACTTTAAGAGCCGGCTATGAATACAAGACAAAAATTATCACTGGTACTTTTAAGCCTGGGATTGATACTTGCTTTTCTTCCACGTAATGCAAACCGCTCCCTGGTTGCACGTCCGGAAAAGCTCCTCTCCGAAGTGCTTGATGAAAGCAGTTACTTCACCGCCGACCAGGTTGCAAGGTTTGTCGTAACAGAAGACAGCACAGTTCAGATCATCGATCTCAGATCTTCTGAGGAATATAAATCTTTCAATATCCCTGGTTCTGTCAATGTACCATACAAGGATTTCCTCAATAATGATCCGGCTGTTTACCTGAACAAGGGAAATATCAAGACTATCTTTTACTCCAATGGTGAACTGGATGCTTCCTATGCCGTAACGATTTCAAGGGGTATGAAACATAAAAATGCGTTTGAGATGAAAGGAGGTCTCAATGAATGGTTTAATACTGTTATGAACAGCAGCTTTACAGGAGAAAAAATATCAGCCAGACAAAATGCTCTTTTTGAAACCAGGACAAGGGCAAGAAAACTGTTTACTGAAATTAACAGTATGCCCGACAGCCTGAAAACCAAATACATGGAAGCAAAACATATAGCTGCCATGAAACTTGACGGAGGTTGCGAATAACCTGAAAGCGAGATGAACAAGTAAGATAAGAAGTAATAATCAAGAAAATCCCGGATGAGCTTTATAAAAAAATACAGATTCATACTGGCTATTGTAGTGCCAATATTGATATTGATAATTTTCAGGGCATATGGTTCAGATAATTTTAAGCCGGATGCCGGAAAATGGGCTGCCCCATCTTTAACAGGAACAAATCTTGTATCCGCCGAAAATTTCTCCTCTCTTCATGGCAAAAAACTAATTATCATTCTTGACAATTCAAGGTATTCAAACTTTGCAGACGGAATTTCCTGTATTATTCCCCCTGATTCAATATTGCTTAAGACCAATATTAAATTGATGAAGAAAAACGACGGCCCTATTCTCCTGGTTTCGTCCGAAAGCTCTTCTGCTGCAAAAATCTGGATGATCCTCAGCCAGATGGGAGTAAGATATCTCTACATTCTGGGTGAACCTGAGGTGTTAAAATATGAATTCCGGCCCGACACAATAGCCAGACCGTAATCAATATCCTTTTAAGAATCGAATTATTTTACCACTGGAAAATCGTTTACATCCTCATTAGTAAACGGGAGCCACGACAAGGCTTTCCTTTCCCTGGTCATTTTATCATACATAAAACCATTATTGCCATAACTCAAAGTCCTGGCATCATAGCCAAACAATCTCAGGTAAGCTGTAGCAAATCCTGAATTATGTCCGGTTCCGCAATACACCACCACAGTTTTATCAACAGGAATGGAAGCCATCTCCTCAGTGAAACCAAGTGTTGCTTCAGGTTTATATCTTACTGCACCCGGAATGTGCCCGTCTTCGTATTTATCCTTTCTTTCCAGGTTTATAACATAATATTTCTTAGGATCGCTGAATACGTCATCTGATGTTATAAGGATCTTATCAGTCCCTTCAGAAAAAATTTTTCTGAACATTGCTGTTCCTATCTCTGCTCCTGTTGAAAGCTCTGTGTTAAGTTCAGGCATTTCCTTTGCAGCAGGATGCTCATTCGACTTATTCTCCAGAGCTGTTTCATATTTTCCGGAGACGCCTTTTAACCAGCCATCCTTTGCATAACTGCTGTTCCAGGCACTCATCCCCCATCTCATCGCATAAACGTTGCCATATCCCATTAACCGCAGAAGCGAGGTTGTAAATGCTGATACCTGCCCGTCATTGCAAACAATTACTATTTTATCGAATTCAAAGGGCTTTATTCCTGATTCAAAGTAATCCGGCAGATTTTCAAATCTCTTGTTCACAGCACCTTTTATATGGCCGTCGGAGAATTGTTTAGGTGTCCGTAAATCAATGATATGCAGATTATTACCAAGAGACTCATAAACGATTGAAGCTTTTATCAGCGATGGAAATTCCTTGCTGTTGACATAATCACCATTTTCCACCAGATCCTTTAAAAGCAATGAAGTTTCGTTGCCAATAACTGCAGGATCTTTTACTTCAACCTGCTTAACTGTTGTTTCCTGTTTCTGTTCGCCTTTATTTCCTGAGCAGCCAGCTGAAGTTATCAGCAAAATGAATAACAGGCCTGACAATACATTGTATCTGATTTTTTGCATGTATATATTAAATTTTATGACTATCGGCAATCAATAATAAGAAAGTAAAAACAAAATAATAATAGTTTTATAATGTTAATATTCAAGTACTTCCATTTTATATCAAATAACCCCCTTTCCCGTTTCCCCCAAGGGGGAAAAGCCTGCCTTGGTGCTCCTTCCCCCGTGGGGGAAGGTTGGGAAGGGGGTAATAACTATTCAACAATTATCATTTTATTCATGATTCCCGATACTCATATTAAATTTTAACAGGAACGCGGTCCTTGTTATATCTGATTGTTTCGGTCCGATTACCGAGATTGTCATACTTGTGCTCAATTATAGCGACACCATCCTCAGGATCGTTTGTTATATTTCTGTCTTTATCCATATTCCTGACCTCAATGACAGCACCATGTTCATCGTAGATATTCTGGGTGACAGGAATACTGTTTCCTGAAACATATTCATCATCCTGATCATAAACTGCCGTTTCAAGCACATAGCCGTTTTCATCAAATTTGCTGACACGTTTTGACCATCCAGCATACAGGTTTGACATTTGTCCGAATACATTGAAAACTGAAAAGCCCTCAAGATCACCATGTTCGTTAGGTACAAATGTAAAGTATGAAACTCCTATATCGCCGCAATTCTCTGCTGTACAGTTATAAAGTGTATCGCCCATGTAATTTGCCATCCTTGTTACGTATCCTTTGTCATTATAGGTGAATCGCAATTCATAAAACGGACAGAAAGGATTCATGATTGTTTCCTCATTTGCCAGGTTATAGCGAAGTTCCCTGACCATCCCGTCAGGAAGAATGCTCCATTTCCATGAATGAATCTTGTTTCTGTTTTCAATCGGTGTTCCGTTTTTATTATAGAACTTCAGACCAGTGCGGTTTCCATTCTGGTCAAGGGTGTACTCAGCTGTATAAACTCCTGATGGTTCAACAGGCTGATTATCTTTGTCAAAATAATGCCTGATCTGCTTATCATCATTGTATTCGTATGTTATTTTTGCTGCACCCATGGAGGAATAGTCAAGCAAAACATCATTTCTTACAAATTCCACTGATAACAGCCTCCCGGAATCATCGTATGTAAATTTGTATGCGTTAACTGTTTTTGCATCACCGGCACTTATAGGATGATTTCCTTTTTCTGTGTCATAGGGAGATTCACTGAATTGAAGATTTCTGTAGTACTCAATTCCCGCATGCTGGTTTGTCCGGGCTGGTTTGCCGGTGCATGAAACAATAACAATCCCAAGTACAACTGACAGGATCAACAGTGTAGTAATTCTACTGATTTTCATAGCTTCTGGTTTGATTAATTTTTATATTTAATGATAATATCAGGTCTGCGTTGAATGCCAAATCCATGACCGCAAAGATCGAAAAAGATTTGTAGATTAATATAATTCTAAGCAAACCAGGTTAAATTAAGTGAACTTTCACGGTGAAGACTTTCACAGACAGCCCATCAGGGATTATAAACAAGCAAGTTACCGGAATGTTTAATTTAAGGCGATAGAATATCGTTCCATTGTGACGTTGCCCAATTTATCTATCTTTGTTTTCCTTTTAATTCTACTATCATGGATACCCCATTTTTTCAGTCAGATCTGTTCAGCTACGTGCTGATGCCTTTTTTAATTTTCCTTGCACGGATATGCGATGTATCCATAGGAACAATGAGGATAATCTTTGTAACAAAAGGGAAACGAAGCATTGCTCCCATACTGGGTTTCTTCGAAGTTCTGATATGGATAACCGCAATCAGTAAGATAATGCAGAATCTTGATAACTATATAAATTATGTTGCCTATGCTGCAGGTTTTGCTACGGGTAATTTTGTCGGGATGATCATCGAGGAGAAGCTGGCAGTGGGAATCCAGATGATAAGGGTCTTTGCACATGAAAGAGGATCCGAGCTTGTTCAGACGCTCAACAGCAGCGGATATGGAGCAACTGTGGTAGAAGGATTCGGAGCGAGAAAGCAGGTTCATCTTATATATACAATAGTACAAAGGAATGAGCTTGCAAGCGTTCTTGATGTCATAACACGGTTCAATCCAAAGGCGTTTTATACGATTGAAGATGTCAGGTCGGTAAATGAGGGTATCTTTCCTCATAAATCCAGCAGTCCGGTATTTCCTTTTGGCAATATAATAAGGCATTGGAGGAAGGGGAAGTAGCTGGGTGCTGGATGCCGGGTGCTGGTAATGGGTGCCGGGAAGCGCCCCTGTTTAAAAAATAGTGTGAAGTACCAAATATTTTTCTAGATTTGAAAAAAAGATATCCATGAGCCAGATAGAGAATCATCCGCTTTACAAGAAACATAGCATAGACACTGCAATTAATTCACTATGGGACTTTTATAAGACCAGGTTCATTTCATTATTTCTGATCTCCCTTGGAATGTCGCTTGCTATTCAGTATGCATCAACTTTTGTGAATCTGAAGGAATTGCAGGCAATAAACGATCCGATGGTGATGGTTGAAAAATTTAAGGAATACCTCGTGCCGATAGTAATCATTTTCCTGTTAAACCTGCTTTTTTCTACAATATTTCAGTACTATATATTATACAATCCCATAGACAGTTCTACCAGCATTTTTGTTTCAATATTTAAGGGATTCAGGTATTATATTCCATTTTTAGTTATCATGGTAATCCTTGCTTTTGTGGCATCAATAGCTATAGTTCTGGGACTGCTGGCACTGATTATTGGTGTTTTCTTTTCAATGATATATGTTGTAATGCTTTATCTCTTCATACTTCCGATACTTATGGTTGAAGGACCGAATATCGCCAATACAATCAGAAGAACTGTTACCCTGGGACACAGAAATTTCTGGTCAAATATTGGCTGGGTGGCAGTTTTTATCATTCTATTCATTGTGATCTCTTTAATCCTTTCAGGCATAATTCTTATTCCTTTTACAGGAAGCTTCCTTAAGAGCATTATAAATCCCGAAGAAGCCGAAGGGATTGTCGATGTAACGACAAAACCTTTGTTTCTTATACTTTCAGCAGTTGTAAATGCCATTACACTCCCGCTGGTACCAATATTCGCATGTATATTGTATTTCAATGGCCGTGCCGGAGAGGCACAAACTCAGAATATCAGCCCTTATGAACCTGAAAACAGGATAAGGGTTGAAGATCTTTATGCAAAACCCTGGTCAGAAGATCATCCTGACAATCCTGCAAATAAAAATTAAGAAACAGACTTAGCAAGCATTCCGGCATCATTCAACGGGCAGATCGTTCTCTCCTTTAACATATCCGAAATTTGCGAGTATACCTCCGTCAACAAAAAGGATATGACCGTTTACAAAATCACTCGCTTTTGAGGCAAGGAAAAGTGCAGCATTGGCAACATCCTCCGGTTCACCCCAACGTCCTGCAGGGGTGCGTGTCATTACAAGGTCATTAAAAGGATGACCATTTTCCCGAATTGGAGCAGTCTGTGATGTTGCTATATAACCAGGACCAATACCATTAATCTGTATATTGTATTTGGCCCATTCGCATGTCATGTTCCTGGTCAGAAGCATGAGTCCTCCTTTGGCAGAAGCATAGGCAGAAACTGTACTCCTGCCGTATACGCTCATCATAGAGCACATATTAATAATTTTACCGCTTCGGCGTTTGATCATGCCCGGGACAACTCTTTTGGAAATAATCAAAGGAGCTATAAGGTCTACATCCAGCACCTGCTTGTACTCAGAAATCTCCATACTAAGTATGGGTATCCGTTTGATAATGCCTGCATTATTTATCAGTATTTCAACCGGACCCATTTCTTTTTCAATTATAGAAATCCCTTTATCAACATCTTTTTCATCTGTCACATCAAATTTGAGTGTAAAGACTTCCAGCCCTTTTTTCCTGAAGGCTTCCTTACAGCTCCGGAGCTTTTCATCCTGCAGATCATTGACACAAACTTTTGCTCCTGCTTCACTGAGCAATAAACCTATGGCTAGACCGATACCATGAGTACCGCCTGTCACCAGTGCAACTTTCCCGGTCAGATCAAATAAATCTTTCATAATGTAAAATGTTCTATTCTAAAATTATTTCAAGTGCCTAGAGTGCCCAGAGTGGTATACTCCCTTACTTTAAGTACTCTAAACTTTAGTCCTCTAAATATTTCGCAACTAACTAGTAATCTTGGATATATAGCCTACTTTAGGTGCAGGGGGCTAACTCTGAGTACTCCAAACTTTAGCTCACTCCAAACTCATTTTAACGTGTCCGGTTGCCTCACATCCATATCACTGTAATCAAGATTTTCACCTGCCATACCCCAGATAAATGTATAATTTGATGTCCCGGCAGCACTGTGAATGCTCCATGATGGTGATAAAACAGCCTGTTCATTTTTCATCCATATATGACGGGTTTCGTCAGGATCGCCCATGAAATGGCAGATTCCCTGTTTTTCAGGCACTTCGAAGTAAAAATATGCTTCCATACGTCTGTTATGTGTGTGAACTGGCATTGTATTCCAGACGCTTCCCTGTTTAAGCTCAGTCATTCCCATTTGCAGCTGGCATGTTGGTAAAATGCTGTTTACCAGCAATTTATTAAGCACCCTGTGATTAGCAGTCTCGGGACTTCCAAGTATCACCACTTCAGCATCAGCGACTGTTATATGTCTGGAAGGGTATGTTCTGTGTGCAGGGGCTGAGTTAATGTAAAGCTTTGCAGGATTTTTCGGATCGTCAGATTTGAAAACAACCTCTTTGGTTTCACGACCCAGGTACAAAGCTTCTTTATAACCGAGCCTGTAAGTCATATCAGCTGTTTCAATCACAGCACTGCCACCCACATTGATCATACCCATTTCCCGCCTCTCGAGGAAGTATCCTGCTTTAAGGTCATCGGCTGAAACAAGCTTCAAAGGTCCATTTACAGGCATCGCTCCACCTACCATATACCTGTCGTACAATGAATATACAAGTGATATTTCATCAGGAATGAAGACCTGTTCAATAAGGAATTCCTTTCTTATCTTTTCAGTATCATATTTCTTAAAATCCTCAGGATGAGAGGCATATCTTAAATTAACTTTCATATCTATTTATTTAATAATTTCCATTCTATTACTCTGAACTCTAAACACTTACCTGAAACCTGAAACCTGAAACCTGAAACCTGAAACCTGGAACCTGAAACCTGAAACCTTTTATAGTATCCCCTTATCAATCAGCCTGGTAATTTCAGTTCCTGCCATCAGGAAACCTCCCACTCCATATACTTCGGTCATTTCCCTGGTCACACTTTTCGGATCAGCACCGATTGGCTGAATGAAGCCAACCTTTCCATCGGGCCATATTGATGATACCATAGATTTCCATCGCTTTACCACTGCCGGCAGGTATATTTCCTTTTTCAGATAACCATTATTGATACCCCAGGCCATGCTGTAAACAAAAAAAGCTGTTGCACTCATTTCAGGATTGGGATAACTATCGGGATCGAGCAGGCTGGCATGCCAGAATCCGTCTGCAGATTGCAAAGAGAGTATCTTTGCTGCCATTTCCTTATAGATATTGACGAAGTAATCCCTGTGCACGTATTTTTTTGGCAGCTCGCTGATAATAATCGGAAGTCCGGCCAGTACCCATCCATTGCCCCTTCCCCAGAAAACTTTTGCGCCATTGGCTTCCTTCATAACAAAATACCTTGAATCGCGATAATAAAGTGAATCCTCTTCATCATATAAATAATCAGTAGTCGCCTTAAATTCCTTATACATAAAGTCACGATACTTTTTTTCGCCTGTAACGCTTGCCATTTTTGCCCATACAGTTGGCCCCATAAAAAGAGCATCACACCATGACCAGCGCTGGGTAGGGAAATATTCATCAGTATAGACAAATTCAAGGTCACCCCTGGCCGGATCTTTCATAATATGGTCGAGATATGACCGCATCGGAGCAATCATCCTTTTATCTCCATATTTGCGAAATAATTCTATGTATGTCTGCCCTACGCAGTAATCGTCAGCATGATAGCGGCCGAGAGGATTTTCAGGAATTTTGTATGTCCAATCATTGGCTTCAGCTATTCCCTTTAGCCATTCGTAATACTTTTCCGTGCCTGCTATTCCTGCCCATTCAATCATTCCTGCATATAATGCTGCATTGGTCCAATCTATAGAATGATGTTCAAGAGGAGTGCTTAACTGCCAGTCAGCGACAGTTTTCAATACAATTTTAATGTCTGCTTTATTCAGATCAGTGCTGAACGAGCTTTTCTGAAACTGAGATTCCGCGGAAAGCGAAATGATCAGGAAAAGAATGATCAGGAACCATTTTTTGTTTTTCATTTTTAAATAACTAAGCTATAATATTGAAAGAAGAATTATTGATTTACAAACCTCATTGTTAAACTTAATTGTGTCAAACAAAATTAAATATTCTTGATATATTGAATTGAAATTCATAATTTCGTGATCGTTAACGAAACATCAAATTTAGCTATTTTTTATAATCAATATAAAAAGATGAAACCATTTATTAACGGGAATTTTCTGCTGGGAAATAAAGTTTCAGAACGTTTATACCATGAATATGCTGAATGGCAGCCAATTATAGACTTCCATTGTCATCTCTCACCTGCAATGATAGCTGAAGACAGGCAGTTTCTCAATCTTACACAGGCATGGCTTGAAGGCGATCATTATAAATGGCGTGCAATGCGCACAAATGGCATTAATGAGAAATTCTGCACCGGCGATGCTTCAGATATTGATAAATTCAATAAATGGGCAGAAACAGTACCTGCAACTGTTGGAAATCCCCTGTATCACTGGACACATCTTGAACTTGCCAGATATTTTAATATCACCGGACTGCTCTCACCTTCTACAGCCAGGGAAATATATGAAAAATCTTCTGCCCTGCTCCAGACCAAAGAATTCAGCTGCAGATCGATAATAAAAAAAATGAATGTGGAAGTTATTTGCACTACCGATGATCCTGCAGATAATCTGGAACATCACAAGACACTTAAAACAGATTTTGAAATACCGGTTCTGCCTACATGGCGGCCAGATAATGTTGTTAAAACAGAAGATCCGGGTAAATTCACGGCATATATTCAGAAGCTTTCCCGGGCAAGCGGAGTTGAAATAAGCAGTTTTGAAAAACTTATTGAAGCTCTCGACAGCAGGCACAGAGTTTTTCATGAAGCAGGAGGACGGTTGTCTGATCATGGGCTTGACCGGTTCTATTTCGATACATATAATGCATCAGAGATAGATTCGATATTCAAAAAATTGCATAAGGGAGAAACTATTACCTCTGACGAAGCTGAAAAGTACAAAACTGCAACAATGACTGAGCTTTGCAGGATGAATCATAAACGAGGATGGACACAACAATTTCACGTAGGTGCGATGAGAAATAATAATGCCAGGATGTTCAGGCAGATGGGTCCTGATACAGGCTGGGATTCTATTGGAGTTGCACAGGATGCTCTGAAAATGTCAAAGTTCCTCAGCGCCCTTGACAATACAGATCAACTTGCAAAAACGATACTTTATAATCTTAATCCAGCTGATAATGAGATGATGATTACCATGGCAGGAAATTTCAATGATGGCTCATCTGCTGCAAAAGTGCAATATGGAGCAGCATGGTGGTTCCTCGATCAGAAAAACGGCATGGAGAAACATTTAAAGGATTTATCATCACTTGGATTGTTAAGGAGGTTTGTCGGAATGGTTACTGATTCGCGAAGTTTTCTCTCTTACCCGCGTCATGAATATTTCAGACGACTTTTATGCAATTACATCGGCGAAGAAGTTGAAAAAGGCCTTATCCCTGATGAACCCGAACTTCTGAAGCCTCTGATTGAAGGAATCTCGTACGGAAATGCAAAAGCATATTTCGGCTTTAACAACAAATAGACTCTCAGAAAATTAAAATTCATACCCAATGAACGAATTGAACTTAAAAAATAAGGTTGCGGTAATCACCGGCGGTGCCGGAATCATATGTTCAACCATGGCCAAATCTCTTGCTGCCCAGGGCGTCAAAACAGTTATTCTTGATCTTAACAAAGAGGCTGCTGTTAAAGTTGCTTCTGAAATTGAAAATGAATTCAAAACACCTTCAATTGGGGTCTCTGCCAGCGTTCTGGATAAAGCATCACTTGTAACAGCACTTGAAGAGATCCATAAGGCATTCGGACCAATCGATATTCTTGTAAACGGAGCCGGTGGAAATTCACCTGCTGCCACAACAAAGGTTGAAAGGATGGAAGGTACTGAAAATGAGAATCTTGAAGACACATTTTTCGGACTTCAGACTGAAGGGTTCGATAAGGTATTTGATCTGAATTTTAAAGGAACATTAATCCCTACTATGGTTTTTGCAACTGATCTGGTTAAGAAGAAATCTGGTGTGATTATCAATATCTCATCGATGAACTCATACAGACCCTTAACAAAGATTGCTGCATACTCTGCAGCCAAGGCTGCTGTTAATAATTTCACACAGTGGCTTGCAGTTCATTTTTCAAAGACAGGCATCAGGGTTAATGCAATCGCTCCCGGATTTCTTCTTACCAACCAGAATAGGTTCCTTCTTATAGATGAAAAAACCGGTGACCTTACTGCCAGAGGAAAAAAGATCATCAACGGAACACCGATGGAAAGGTATTGTATCCCGGAAGAATTAACCGGAACGCTTCTGTACCTTGTTTCTGATTTATCTAAATTCGTAACAGGGGTTGTGATTCCGGTGGATGGGGGATTTAGTGCGTATAGCGGAGTGTAGTCTGAGTTGAGAGGGGTGCTGGTGCCGGGTGCTGAAACTCGCAATTACGACGAAAGAGTGTTACAATATTGATTAAAGAAAAAAATTATGATTTACTATCAGTCTGGTTCAGTAAATACTGCCCTCAGTAAAAATGAAATCGAGTATGGGCTTTATTCTGCCCTGGTTAAGATTGGAGCCAGGAAGAAGGTGCTGGTGGTTCCTCCCGATTTTACAAGGTTTCATTCAAAGGCGGGTGAACTCACAACATTAATATACAATTATTATAAGGATAGCCTCACCGACATTCTTCCCGCCCTGGGAACCCATTCGCCAATGTCTGACCGTGAGCTTGATGAGATGTTCATTGGTGTTCCTAAAAGCCTTTTCAGGGTTCATGACTGGAGGAAAGATGTTATAACAATAGGAACAATACCAGGTGAATTTGTTTCGGATATCACAAACGGAGCTCTTAATTATTCATGGCCTGCCCAACTTAACAGGCTGGTAATCAATGGAGGACATGATCTTATCCTATCTGTCGGTCAGGTTGTTCCCCATGAAGTTATCGGTATGGCTAACTATAATAAAAATCTCCTCATAGGAACAGGTGGTCCTGAAGGAATTAACAAAAGCCACTTCATTGGTGCTGTTTACGGTATGGAGAAGATAATGGGTAAAGCCAGTAATCCTGTCAGAAGCCTGCTGAATTACGGAGCCTCCAAGTTTATGAATCATCTTCCTGTGGTATATGTGCACACTGTAATTAGCCGTGATGATTCGGGAAAACTTGTAATGCGTGGATTATACATAGGTGATGATGAAGAAGTTTTCCGGCTTGCCGCTGAATTATCAATTAAAGTAAATTTCTCGCTCCTTGAAAAGCCATTGAAGAAAGTTGTGGTTTACCTTGATCCTTCGGAATATAAAAGCACATGGCTGGGGAACAAAAGTATTTACAGGACGCGGATGGCAATGGCTGATAATGGAGAACTTATAGTTCTGGCACCGGGATTGAAAGAATTTGGAGAAGATAAGGAAATTGACAGGCTGATAAGAAAGTATGGATATATGGGAACGCCTGCCACACTTAAATCCCTTAGTGAAAACGAAGAGCTGAATAATAATCTGAGCGCAGCAGCTCACCTGATCCATGGAAGCTCTGAGGGCAGGTTCTCAATAACCTATTGTCCCGGAACTTTGACACGGAATGAGATCGAGTCAGTTAACTTCAGGTATTCCGATTTAGGTGAAATGCTTAAAAAATACAATCCGGGAAAGCTGAAAGAAGGCTTTAACCTCACCGATGACGGAGAGGAAATATTCTTTATTTATAATCCGGCATTAGGATTATGGACATCAAAGGAAAGATTGCAATAACTAATCAAATCCGGTATCATCAATGATAAAATGGGGAATAATAGGTTGCGGCAATGTAACTGAGGTTAAAAGCGGACCTGCATTCAACAAGGTGAAAGATTCAAAGCTTGTAGCAGTAATGCGCAGGAATGCATCACTTGCCGAAGACTATGCCCGCAGGCATAATGTACCTAAGTTTTATTCACAGGCTTCAGATCTTATAAATGATAATGAGGTAGATGCGGTATATGTGGCAACACCTCCGGGCAGTCATGCACAGTATGCTATTGAAACAATAAAAGCAGGGAAACCGGTTTATATTGAGAAGCCGATGGCTGTCAGTTATGAAGAGTGCCTTAGAATAAACGAGGCATCTGAAAAATACAAAGTTCCTGTTTTTGTTGCATATTACAGAAGGGGTCTGCCGGGATTCCTAAAAGTAAAAGAACTCATAGGAAACGGAAGTATCGGGAAAGTTCTCTTTGTGCAAATGCAGCTTTTTAAACCTCCGTCAGAAAACGAGAAAAAAGGGACATTACCCTGGCGTGTTGATCCTTCTGTTTCCGGAGGCGGACATTTTTTTGATCTGGGCAGTCATCAGCTCGACTACCTTGATTTCGTATTTGGTCCTGTTCAGAAGGTAAAATCCATTGCTCTTAATCAGAGCGGACTCTACAAGGCAGAGGATTTTGTGTCTGCAGAGCTTATGTTTCCGGATAATGTTGCAGGAACAACAACATGGAGCTTTGGTGTTTCTTCTGACAGCTACAGGGATATTATTGAGATATTCGGGGACAAAGGATCAATTAAATTTTCGACATTCACTTTTGACCCGATTATTGTATCAACTCCATCAGGCAAACAGGAATTTATAAATGAGCGTCCCGAGCATGTTCAGTATTATCTGATCGACAAGATTGTTCAGTCACTTATGGGAAAAGGAGAATCACCAAGCACAGGAATAACAGCGGCCAGGACAAGCAAGGTTATGGATGAGATTGTGGCTGAGTATTATAAGAAGGGATGAGGAGTGAGGGACGAAGGGACTAAATGACGAAGAGACGAAGAGACGGAGGGACGGAGGGACGAACCTATGCCTTGGTGAACCTTTGTGTCTTGGTGTCTTGGTGGCAAAAAATTTAAGGAATGAGTAGTGAGGGATAAGGTATTGGGTGCCGGGTGTTGGGTATAAATAGGAAAAAATCAAGATAAAAAATAAAATTTATTGCTAAATACTTAATTATGAACAAATTATCAGACATTGGATTAATTGGCCTTGCAGTAATGGGTGAAAATCTTGTTCTCAATATGGAGAGCAAAGGTTTCCAGGTTTCGGTTTATAACCGTACCGACCAGAAAGTTGTGGATTTCATTTCAGGCAGAGCCAGTGGTAAAAATATCATCGGGACTCATTCAATTGAAGAATTTGTCGGATCGCTGGAACGGCCCAGAAAAATAATGCTTATGATCAAGGCTGGGGTTGCTGTCGATGCCATGATTGATACACTTCTACCCCATCTGGAAAAAGGGGATATACTTATTGATGGTGGCAACACTCATTTTCCTGACACCAACAGGCGTACTGCATTTGTTGAAAGCAAAGGCTTGCTGTATATCGGTACCGGGGTTTCAGGAGGTGAGGAAGGCGCCTTGCTGGGACCCTCAATAATGCCGGGAGGATCAAAGGCAGCATGGCCAATTGTTAAACCTATTTTTCAGGCCATAGCAGCAAAGGTTGACGATGGTACTCCATGTTGTGACTGGGTTGGGGAGAACGGTGCCGGTCATTTTGTAAAGATGGTGCACAACGGCATTGAGTATGGCGACATGCAGTTAATAACTGAAGCCTATCAGATAATGCGCGATTTGCTTAAAATGAGTGCAGATGAAATGCATCTTGTTTTTAAGGAATGGAATAAGGGTGAACTCGACAGCTATCTTATTGAGATTACCAGGGACATACTTGCATATAAAGATACAGACGGAAAGCCGCTGGTTGACAAAATCCTCGACACAGCCGGCCAGAAAGGTACGGGTAAATGGACAGTTGTTTCTGCTCTTGACCTGGGAATTTCTCTTACCCTTATCGGTGAAGCAGTCTTTTCCAGGTGTCTTTCTGCAGTAAAGGATGAACGGGTTATTGCTTCAGGCCTGATCAAAGGTCCGGAAAAAGCTTTCCAGGGTGACAAAAAAGCATTTCTCGATGACCTGATGAATGCGCTGTATGCCTCAAAAATAGTCTCATACGCTCAGGGTTATTCATTAATGAGAGCTGCCGCGGAAGAATATAAATGGAATCTTAACTATGGCGGAATAGCCCTGATGTGGCGTGGAGGCTGTATTATCAGATCAGCATTCCTTGGAAAAATAAAAACTGCTTTCGACAATAATCCTTCAATAACCAATCTGCTGATCGATCCATACTTCCGGGAAAAAGTAGAAAAAGCTCAGATAGGATGGAGGAACGTTGTGGCAACTGCAGCATTGAATGGCATTCCTTTGCCCGCCATTTCATCAGCACTTGGATATTTCGATGGTTACCGCTGCGAAAAGCTGCCAGCCAATCTCTTACAGGCACAAAGGGATTATTTTGGTGCACATACTTATGAGCGTACCGATAAGCCAAGAGGTGAGTTCTTCCACACGAACTGGACAGGCAGGGGTGGCACAACCGCTTCGACAACCTATAATGTTTAACCCATACCAACCTAATCTATACTATGTCCGAATTTAATAAGAAAATCGGTAAATACAGGTGGACTATATGTGCACTTGTATTCTTTGCAACCACTGTAAATTATCTGGACAGACAGGTGCTCAGTTTGTTGAAAGACACTCTTGAGGTACAGTTCAACTGGAGCGATACTGATTATGCCAACATAGTATCTGCTTTTCAATTTGTCTATGCAATATCCATGCTTTTTGCCGGTCGTTTCATTGACTGGCTTGGAACTAAATGGGGATATGCCTGGTCGCTCATCATCTGGTCACTTGCCGCTATGGGTCATGCCCTTGCTAAAAGCACAGGGGGATTCATGGTTGCCCGGGGTCTGCTTGGATTTGGTGAATCTGGTAACTTCCCGGCTGCCATCAAAACTATAGCTGAATGGTTCCCGAAAAAGGAAAGAGCTCTCGCAACCGGCATTTTCAATTCCGGCACCAATGTGGGTGCTATTCTTGCTCCGTTGGTTGTTCCATGGATCGTCTCGCATCTTGGCTGGGAGGCAGCATTCATAATAATTGGAGCCATCGGTTTCACATGGCTCATCTTCTGGTTCTGGCTGTATGAAATTCCTTCAAGAAGTAAAAGAGTTGAGAAACCTGAATATGATTATATTCATGCTGATAATTTTGATGAATCAGGAACAGCATATGCCGAAAATTCAGAAAAAGTACCATGGTTTAAACTTCTGAAGTACAAACAGACCTGGGCATTCAGTTTTGGAAAATTCATGACTGATGGGGTTTGGTGGTTCTATTTATTCTGGCTTCCCGCTTACCTTAAAGCTCAGTACGGAATGACCGGAATGGACGTAGCTTTTCCTCTTGCAGTGCTTTATACAATGTCGACTGTCGGCAGTATAACCGGTGGTTGGTTTCCGATGTATTTCATAAAAAAAGGATACGATCCCTATACCGGACGAATGAAAGCTATGCTTCTTATAGCAATGTTCCCTCTCCTTGTTCTGTCTGCTCAATACCTTGGAGGTATCAGCTTCTGGTTACCGGTTCTTATAATTGGAATCGGCACAGCTGCCCACCAGGCTTGGTCGGCAAATATATTTACCACAGTTTCTGACATGTTCCCTAAAAAGACGGTCGCCAGCGTAACCGGTATCGGCGGCATGGCAGGCGGTATCGGCGGTATTGTTGTAAACAAGGCTTCAGGATGGCTTTTCGATAGTCACCGAAGCGCCGGTATAGCAAAATCATGGATTGAAGCCCAGGGACAAAACCTGGGTGAATTTGTTGAAAAAATCAGATCCGTAACTTTAACAAATAAATACAATGATATAATTGATATTGACAAAGTAGCATTAAATAACCTTCCGTCAGAAGTGATTCAGCAGATACAGGCAATTGATCCGGCAATGTTTGAAAAAATGAAGACCATTCAAATACCTATAATTCAAAGCAATATGACAACTGCTTACACTTTTGTATTTGTTTTTTGCGCTCTTGCTTACCTGATTGCATGGGCTGTAATGCATTTTATGGTTCCCAAAATGGAAAAAGTGGAAATTTAAATTCTGAGATATTATCCGGGATACAGGGTCAATTTAGCCTTATCCCGGATTTATTGCTGCTTAAATGAAACCTGTAAAGTCAAGAATCAAGGATATAGCCCGTCTTGCCGGAGTCTCAATAGGTACCGTTGACAGAGTATTGCATGAGAGAGGTGAGGTAGCTGAAAAGACAAGGCTCAGGGTTGAGACTATCCTTAAAGATAATAATTATAAACCCAATGTGATGGCACAGGTTCTAAGGTCGAAAAAACCGTATAACCTGGTTTCATTGCTCCCGGAGCCAACAAAAGAAAATTCCTTCTGGAAAAAGCATTCTGCCGGAATGACCAAGGCTTTGGAAGAACTAGATCCTTTTCCAATTAATCTGACTCAGATCACTTTTGATATGCAGAATGAGGAAGATTTTCAAAAGAAAACATTAAAGGTTTCAGAATTAAATCCTGACGGTGTATTGCTTGCCCCGATCTTCAAGTCGGAATCCACTGCATTCTGCTCTCTTCTTAGCATGAAAAAAATCCCATTTATATTTGTTGATGAATTTATCGGAAACACTGATTATCTGGCATATGTGGGCGAAGATACTTTTAAGAGCGGAAGGGTTGCAGGGCAGCTGGTTGACATGGTAACGCCTGCGGAAAGGGACATAATTGTAATAAATATCGCCAGGAATCTTCAGAATGTTCATCATCTGAAGAACCGCACGGAAGGTTTCTTTGACTATTTCAAAGACAGAGGCAGTAATAAGGGGAATAAGTTAAATATCAGCATTCCTGATCCCTCTGATGAGAGCGTGCAGATTGCCCTGGATAAAGTTTTCTACAGCAATCCTGGCATAGGGTCAGTTTTCATTACCGGCTCGAAATCACACCTGATTGCTGTTTACCTGAAGGACCATGGACTTAAAACAGTCAATGTAGTCGGTTATGATCTGCTTGATCTGAATGTTGAATATCTGAAATCAGGAATTATCAGTTTTTTAATTGGACAGCGGCCGGAGGACCAAACTTACAGAGCCATTAAAAAATTATTCGAATTTCTGTCTCTGAACAAAATACCGGAGAAAACAGAATATCTTCCTGTTGACATTGTTACATCTGAAAATGTCGACTTCTTCTTATAAACGTTTGAATGAGTTCATATTAATCATATATATTACATTAATGAAAACACTCGGAAAATATTCGATAGGGCTTGGAGACAGGTTTGGTCACCAGGGTGGAGCACAGCTGAAGGCAATCATGGATGCTTCTTCTGAAGGAATAGAAATTACACCTGTCTGGAATAAATCGAACAGGGAACATACAACTATCGGAACACAACCCGGTGATGTACGGATTGAAGCTGATTCTGTGACAAAAAGTGCCGGATTCAGAAAACCTTACTTTGTGGATGCTGACCACATTAATTTTGATACCGTAGACAGGTTTGTAGAAAGTTCTGATTTCTTTACGATCGATGTTGCCGCATTCATCGGTAAAAAGGCAGAAGAAAAAGAAATTACCGGGTTTCTTTCCTCTGTAAAAAAGTATACCGGAGAATTGAAAATTCCCGGAACAAAATTATCTTTCAGGACATCTGAAAAGCAGATCAGGCTTATTGCCGAAAAATATCTATTTGCTGCCATAAAAGCATGGGATATATTCAGGAAAATAGAAAAAGCCAAAGGAAAAGGAAATTTCATCACTGAAGTTTCCATGGATGAAGTCCCTGATCCTCAGACACCTGTAGAACTATTCTTCATTCTTAACATGCTGGCATCAGAGAATATTCCCATTCAGACAATTGCACCAAAGTTTTCGGGAAGATTTAACAAAGGAGTTGATTATGTGGGCGACCCTGAGAAATTTGAAAAAGAGTTTGAAACCGATCTTATGGTAATTGATTTTGCTGTGAAGGAATTCGGCTTGCCAGAGAATCTTAAGATGAGTGTACATTCCGGTTCTGATAAGTTTTCGATTTATCCTTACATAGGTTCAATTATAAGGAAACATGACAAAGGGGTTCATCTGAAAACTGCAGGTACAACATGGCTGGAAGAAGTTATCGGGCTGGCTGCTTCGGGTGGTGATGGACTTAAGTTTGTTAAAGAGATTTATTCAGAATCATTAAAGAACATATATGATTTGTGTGCCCCGTACGCTGATGTTATAGATATTAAGGAGTCATTGCTCCCATCTAAAGAAGATGTGTCAGAATGGGATAGTAAAAAATTCGCTGATGCGCTCAGGCATATACCCGGAAACAGAAACTACAATCCGAATATGAGGCAGCTGATACATGTTGCATATAAGCTCGCTGCTCACAGGATGCAGGAATACTATTTGCTTCTTGAATCAAATAAGGAAATTGTGTCGCAGTGTGTGTATGATAATATCTACGACAGACACATTTGCAGGCTGTTTGATCTGAGATAGAAAATTATTTAATCAGGATTTATTTTGTTACACAGAGTTTCACAGGGAAGCACAGAGTTTCACAGAGGTCTCAATTTATAATCTCTGTGTAACTCGGTGGTTCTTCTGAATTCCTCTGTGTAAGTTCTTCTGCCGTACTTTGGCTTTAATTTCTTTGGCGTCATTGGATTTTCGTTACGCAGAGTTTCACAGAGAAGGCACAGAGGTCTCAATTTATCAATCTCTGTGTAACTCTGTGGTTCTTCTGAATTCCTCTGTGTAAGTTCTTCTCTGCGTACTTTGGCTTAAATCCTCTGAGGTTAATGGATTTTTTTACTTAAAGTCCTCAAATATCTTATTTATCTGAACATCAGTAAGATCTCCTCCTATTACGATTTTATGCCTGAATGAAATGCTTTCGCCTGGTTTCAATACGATTTTAACAGGTTTGGCATCTTTTTCAAAAGCTCTTCCGCCAAGATTATTTGTTGCAAAAAGACCATAACCCCGTGCATGTGACCATGCAGGGAAATTTGGATTCTTTGGATTGTCAATGATCACAATTGTGATTACCTCGCCTTCCTTTTCTGCTCTCAGAGCTACCCATTTGCTTCTTTTTGACCAGACATCGCCGCCTTTTATCCCTTCTGCATTCCGGTACATACCATTCACTCCCTCATTGTTCAAAACAGGAACTTCTGTTTCGTTTCCTTTGTCATCTAGGAATTTTTCAGGCTTTGTAGCCGGCTCCTCAAAAGCCCTGTCAAGGCGCATGCCAATCAGACCTTCTTTGTTTTCAGTAAATGTAACCTGCTCATTTGCAGTAAGTTTAGTTTGCCTTTCAATGCTTCTCAAACTACCTTTCCCGGCAAAAATAAATTTTGTTTCTTCCTTTAGAAGGGTTTTATCTTTAATATCAACCCATCTTGAACTGGTCACAAGCTCTCCTTTTTTGGGATTCATTGAAACCAGCTTCTCAAACTTTACCGAACCGTATTTTGGTTTATCATCAGCTTTAATGGCAAAGGAATTATTCCAGAAATCCAATCCGTTAACATCACCAAAATTAAACCAGAGACCCACATGATGAGGATGATCGGTCCTTTCAAAAGGACGAGGCTGCATTGGATATCCTCTTGTTATAATTTTACCCGATGGAGTAATTATAGGAAAGAGAGTTTGTTTCTCCATATCATCGGGATAGATGAAAGCTGTAAAAAGTTTTCCATCAACCAGCACTTCAATTTTCTTTTCCAGCTCCTTATTTTTGAATTCCACCTTCTGCGATTTTACAGTTGATGAAAAAGCAAGAAGTGTAGTAATTCCGGCAATCATAACAAAAGATTTTTTCATATTTCAGTAATTATTGTTTCAATAAAAATCAATATTTTCAGGTTCAGCTTCTACTTAAATCTTTCTACATAGCGGAGGAATTTTTTCGCTGCTTCATCGAGGTTTGCAACGGAACCTCCACCGTCAAGAACCTCGCACATTTCATACACCAGATATCCCTGATAACCGATTTCCTTAAGTGTTCCTATGAACAATTCATAATCAATTATCCCTTCTCCCATTGCTGATGCACGCATAATTGGCTTATCTTCAGTATAGTTCGTAAGCTGGCTCTCATAATGGTACCGTGGCAATGTCACATAATCGGCCGCAATTGTGTTTACAAGGTATGGTTTCATCTTAATCACTGACTCACGGATTTCCTCTTTTGAAAGTCCTTCAAGCGTAGGCGACCACGCATCCCATCCTGCCATAACATTAGGCATATTGATTTCCTTTAGCAGCCAGTACATTGCATCATGATGAATAGCAATATCATGATGATTCTGTATGACAAGCGTAACTCCGTACTTTTGCGCTTCCCTGGCTGCAAGTGTAATTCCTTCTACTACAGTCGCATATTGCCTGTCAAAAGGAATACCCGGACGTTCATAACCTGTAAAAATCCTGACCATTTTTGTACCAAGGTCATTTGCAAGCTCTGCAAGCTGTCCGATATACGCAGCCTGAATTTCTGTATGAGGGATCCCGGGTTTGTCAATACCTGCGGTAAAATCAGAATATCCCGCCAGGCCAACAAGAGTCAGTCCGAGGTCTTCAATTCTTTTTTTAAGCTTCTTGCGTGCTTCTTTATCATAATCAACTATGGAAAGATGAGGTCTTTTGGCCATTAACATTACTCCGTCATATCCTAATTCCTTAGCCTTCACAAGGAATTCATCGACTGTTAACAAGGCCTGACCACGCCAGAGCCCTGAATAGCCAATAGAATGCAGACAGGTCTTTACCTTAAAATCCTGGGAATTACCCGTCGGAACTTTCTGTCCGTAAATAACAGGTGTCATACAAATGAGAATTAAACAGGTAAATAAATTCTTCTTCATCGACATATTTTTCATAAAAATAGAGATAAAGAAGCAGACAAAAAACAATAAGTCGCTTCATTTCAGCCGGTCTTTCAAAAACTTCTTTAAAAATAATGCAGTATATTTATGCTTTAAAGTCAATATATTCTTAAGAGAAGTCTTTTTTATTATATAAATATCTTAATATCATATCGTTGTGAGTATAGAAGTTAAAAATAATTATGTTTATTCCATGGTTGTACCGACCAGTATGGGAGTTCGTATTACTCCTGAAAACGGACAATCTGTTCATTCAAGCAGCACTTTTTTTATGCACGCAACAAGTGCCGAAACAAATGTTGCGACCATTTCATCATCACTGGGGCTACCGGTAAAGGTTCTTACCACATTTGTCATGGACAGTCCTATCGCCAAAATGATTAAAGACAGTCTTGCCAGCCGGCATATGATGTACGAAGGAAAAGAAGTTGAACAGGGAGGTCCATGGGGCTACCGCCATCAGTTCAATATTGCAGACAGCGGTTACGGGTTACGTGGTCCGAGGGTACATAATGATCGTGCCGGAGAAGTCGGAAGAACGCTTAATGTAAGCGACTTCAATCTTCAAAAAATCTTCGGGGAAGAGGGTGTACAGGTACTGCATCTTTCAGGATTAATTGCAGCCCTGTCACATGAAACAAGCATTTTTTGCCTCGAGCTCGCAAGAACCGCAAAAAAATACGGAACAAAAATATCATTCGACCTGAACTACCGGGCATCGTTCTGGAAAGGCCGTGAACAGGAACTCAGTGATATTTTTACAGAAATTGCAGGTGTTTCTGACATTCTTGTTGGTAATGAAGAGGATTTTCAGCTTTGCCTTGGAATTGAAGGCCCTGAAGAAGGCGGGAAAGATATCGGTTCACAGATTGACAACTTCAAAGGAATGATCAGCCGGGTTAAGAAGGTATTTCCTTCCACTTCTGTCTTTGCAACAACCCTGCGCCAGGTCATAAGCTCGAACAGTCATCTCTGGGGAGCAATAATGCTGGAAAATGAAAACTGGCATGTCGTGGAACCAAGAGAAATCCATGTTCTAGACAGGATTGGCGGTGGTGATGGCTTTGTTGGTGGTATGATCTACGCGATACTTAAAGGATGGGAACCTGAAAAATGGATTCAATTCGGATGGGCTTGCGGGGCGCTGGCAACAACATTCCTGACTGATTATGCTTTGCCTTCCGATGAAGAACAGGTGTGGAGTATCTGGAAAGGGAATGCAAGAGTGAAGAGATGAGAACTAAGTATCTGCTAACCATTATCTTCATTGGAATTTGCAGTTATAATTCCACTGGACAAATGGTAACAAAAATAAAGGATGTTATCATTTACGAAGATCCGATGTTTTACTCATCTTTTCCATCGGTTGTCAGAAGACCTGACGGGGAGATACTGCTTTCTTAAAGTTCTACTCCATTGTTTGCATTCCAAAAGCCGGCTTGGCTTCTGTCTGATGAAGATCAAAAATCATCAGTTCATTCATACCTTCCTTGAGCCATGAAGCGGGACAATAAAGCCTTTTCTGCGGACCAATGTTCCAGAAACGTCCCAGATTATGTCCATTGACCCACACGACCCCCTTGGTGTAGTTTGAGACATCAATAAAAGTATCGCCGGTTATCCCCAACACAAAATTACCTTTGAATATAATACCAGGTTTATTCTTCGTTTTGCCTGATGACCTGAGATCGTAAATGAATTTCCTGTCCATTGGAAAACCATAAACTTTCCAGTTCATTAAAGTCATTCCATTAAGGGTAACCCTGTCTGTAATCCCCTTTCTGTCAATGAGATTCTGGGCAAAATTTATCCGGCCCATTGCTTCCACAAAGATATCAAGAACAGGCAGCGGTACATTGCTTTCCGGAATTTCTATAGAATTGATTCCTTCTCTTCTGTCGAGTTTGCCAATGTATACACCATTCAGAAAAACTGTTGCATAATCGTGAATATCAGTAACGGTAAGCTTACCCGATTTATGTCCGATCAGTTCTGTCCTGTACAGCATAAAACCATAATCCTGTCCATATGCTTCAAAAGTTTTTGGCTGAACTGAATTAATAGGTTCAGGAAGATTATCCCATATTGTTGTAAAGGGTTGTAATCCAATAGCAGGTATTTCAAGTACCAGCAGCGGATCAGGCACAGGAGGAAGCTTTTTACCTTTAGGCAGATATGAACTTAGAAGCTTCCTCAAAGCAAAATATTTTGGAGTTGCATTACCCTGTTCGTTGATCGGTGCATCATAATCATAACTGGTAACATCAGGTTCATAGCCTTTTCCTCCCGAATTTGCACCTGCGGTATATCCGAAGTTAGTTCCCCCATGAATGACATAAAAATTGAATGATTTCTTATTATCCATCAGGAACTTCACATCTTGTAACAATTTATTTGTATCAGGCTTGATCCATTGCTCACCCCAGTGGGTAAGCCATCCGGGATAAGTTTCACTGCTGAATACAGGTACACCGGGATTCATTTTTGTTGCCAGTTCAAAATCTTCAGGTGAGCTTCCCGGATCGAGCCCTACAGCACTGCCTTGGAGAGAGCCTGCTTCAAGCATGTACGTTGTGGGTCCGTCACCGGTAAAGGTAGGAACATCCACTCCGTTGGAGGACCAGACTTCCTTAAGTCTCATGAGGTAATTTCTGTCATTCCCGAAACTGCCATACTCATTCTCGATCTGTATCATCAGCAAAGGGCCGCCTTTTGTTATCAGGTAAGGTTTTATCACTTCAGCCAGACGGGAGATGTATTTTTCAGCAGCCATCATATAGCGGGGATCCATGCAGCGGAGCTTAATATCGGGTATTCGGAGCAGATATGGCGGTATTCCGCCCAGATCCCATTCCGCACAAACATATGGACCTGGCCTGAGGATCAGCCACATATCCTGCTCTTTTACAAGCCTGATGAACTCTGAGAGATTGTGGTTTTCGTTCTCAAAATCATAAACTCCCTCTTCAGGTTCATGGAAATTCCAGAAAATATAGGCTGAAATTGTATTGCAGCCCATGGCTTTTGCCATTTGTATCCTGTGCAGCCAGTATTCAGCGGGTATTCTTGCAGGATGGAGTTCACCGCTGATGATCTGAAAAGGCTCACCATCGAGCAGGAATTCAGAAGTACCAAGTGTAAAGGTATGCTTTGCCCTCTGGGCCTGAGCTGATATGGTAAGGAAAAGCAAAACTGCAAGTAAAAAAAATGAATTCCTTCTTATCATAATTATTTTGTTTTTTTATTCATTAAACTCTCCTGATCACCCTTTCACCCCATCTTCCACTCGCGCCCTCCCACTAACATCTTCATATCGCCTGATAGCTATGCAGCTTCCTGTAAAAACCCTCATTATTTCTCATCAGTTCCTCATGAGTTCCGGTTTCAACAATTCTTCCGTCATCCAGAACTACAATAATATCAGCATGCTGTATCGTTGAAAGACGATGTGCAATCACGAACGAAGTTCTGTTTTCCATTAATTTAAGTATTGCATCCTGCACAAGCCTTTCTGATTCAGTATCAAGTGCCGATGTTGCTTCGTCGAGGATGAGAATAGGAGGATTTGCCATGATAGCCCTTGCAATACTTATTCTTTGCCTTTGTCCGCCGCTTAGCTTATTGCCCGATTCCCCGACAACATTTTCATACCCATGCTCAGTTTCCATTATAAATTCATGGGCATTGGCAATACGTGAGGCATTTTCCACTTTATCCATCTCTGCAACAGGTACTCCGAACGCTATGTTTTCCTTAAAAGATGTATTAAAAAGTATAGCATGCTGGCTCACTATACCCATCTGGTTCCTGAGGTCCCTGATCTTCAGATCGCGAACATCAACACCATCGATGAGTATACTTCCCCTGTCGGCATCCATAAACCTGGGAAGAAGGTCGGCAAGAGTGGATTTTCCTGCACCTGACTTTCCGACAATGGCAACAGTCTGGCCCTTCTTTATTTTCAGATTAATATCTTTCAGTACTGGTTCATTATTGTAAGCATACCACACACCTTTGAATTCAATTGAATCATTGAATCCTGTAACTGCCAGCGCATCATCCTTTTCCAGTATTTTTTCCTCGGCATCAAGTATCTGGTCTATCCTGTCGATTGAAGCCATACCCTTCTGAATGCTGAAGTACGCAGTTGTAATATTCTTTGCCGGCTGAATAATCTGGGAAAACACAATCACGAATGCAATCAGCTTATCCGGGGTCATGTTTCCTGATCCCGTGAGAGCCAGATTAGCACCAACATACATTAATATCATTACTACTATTGTGGCAAGAAATTCGCTTATCGGTGAAGCCAGGTAAGCCTTCCTTGTTACTCTTTTGAATATCTTGGCATACTTCTCATTCGACTGGGCAAATTGAACCTTCATCTTTTCCTCGGCATTAAATCCCTTGACGATTCTCAGTCCGGTCAGGGTTTCCTCCACATGAGATAAAAGTCTGCCCAATAGTTGCTGACCAAGAAGCGAGGACGATCGTAAAGTACGGCTTGCTCTTCCTATAAGCCAGCCACTGACCGGAAGAAGAACAAGGGCAAAAAGGGTGAGCTCATAGCTGCTGATAAACAGATAGACGACGAAAATAAGAATGTACATCGGATCCCTGAACATCATTGTCAGGGAAGCCATTACAGAAATTTCAATCTCCTGAACATCATTTGAAATCCTTGTCATCACATCGCCTTTCCGTGCATCCGTGAAGAAGGAAAGCGGAAGACGGAGAATCTTATCATACAATTTTCTTCGCAAATCCCTTACAGTGCTTGCCCTTATGAATGCCATACTGTTGTTTGCCATGAAAATGAAGCCATTTTTAAACAGGCTTGCAACAATGACAATAACAACAACCAATAACAGGGCACCTTCCGGTCCGCTTTTTTCAATTAAAGCTGATAAATAATATTTGGTAAAAATTCCAGCATAATCTGCGCTCATCTGAAATTCACCGGGATGCGGAATTGCTTCGACCCTGTTGAAGAGAATATTAAGAAAAGGCATTACAAGGGTGTAGGTCAACAATGCAAACAGAGCACTCAGGATATTGTACCCTATATTTTTAAATGCAGACCACCTGTATGGAGTAAAATATTTTAGCAGCAACCGTATGTTCTTCATCGATAGGTATCGGGGTTAGAATCCTGTGTAGTTAAACGGGCTGATTGCTCTCAATTCTGTTTTCACTTCATCGCTCAGATTGAGGTTATCAATAAAATTTCTTATTGATTCAAATGTAACCTTCTGATTTGTCCGGGTAAGTTCGAGAAGTGCTTCATAAGGGTTAGGATATCCTTCTCTCCGCAGAATTGTCTGAATAGCTTCAGAAACTACAACCCAGTTATTTTCAAGATCATTTTTTATTTTTTCTGTATTGACAATCAATTTGTTAAGCCCTTTGAGCAATGAATTGAATGCTATCAGGGAATGCCCGATGGGAACACCTATATTACGAAGGACAGTAGAATCTGTCAGATCCCGCTGCATCCTCGATACCGGCAGCTTCATTGAAAGATGCTCAAAGATTGCATTTGCATATCCAAGGTTTCCCTCTCCATTCTCAAAATCAATTGGATTTACCTTGTGTGGCATGGCTGATGATCCTATTTCTCCTTTTTTTATTTTCTGCCTGAAATAGTCCATTGAAATATATGACCAGAAATCGCGCGCCATATCAATGAGAATGACATTTATCCTGCGCATATTATCGAACAGTGCTGCCAGATTATCATAATGTTCAATCTGTGTTGTTGGATGTGACCGCTGAAGTCCAAGTTCCTCATTAACAAAGTTGTTCGCAAAAGTTATCCAGTCGATATCAGGATACGCCACCTTATGGGCATTGAAATTTCCTGTTGCTCCTCCGAATTTTGCCGAAAAAGGGATCTGGCCGAAATATTTCGATTGCCCGTCTATTCTTGCAATGAAAATCTCAATTTCCTTGCCAAGACGTGTTGGTGAAGCCGGCTGGCCATGTGTCCTGGCAAGCATTGGTATTTCTTTCCACTCGTCGGCAAAATTTGCAAGAGTTTCCCTCAATTCATAAAGAACCGGAAAGTAGACATTAATCATGGCATCCTTCAGAGAAAGTGGAATTGCCGTGTTGTTTATATCCTGTGAAGTGAGTCCGAAATGAATGAATTCGTTCCATTTTCCCCAACCCGATTGAAAAAATCTCTCTTTCAGGTAATACTCTATTGCCTTCACATCATGATTTGTAATCTTTTCCCTTTCTTTAATTTTCTCTGCATCCGTAAGATCAAAATCCTCATACATTGATCTGAGAGATTTGTAGTTATCCTTCTTAAAATCAGAAAGTTGGGGAAGAGGAATATCACAAAGTGCAATGAAGTATTCTATTTCGACCATCAGGCGATACCTGATCAGTCCGAATTCGGAAAAATACAGGTCGAGCTCGTCAATTTTGTTCCTGTACCTTCCGTCCAGAGGGGATATAGCAGTAAGAAAACTCAGTTCCATTATAAATCAATTTGATTTTCCAGTTGTTATATTGATATAGACAAAAGTAGTATTTTAGAAGTTGTAAAAAAACAAAAAGTTTTGCTCTAATTCCATCCTGAAATGCAAGGAGAAAAAATAAGGATCTCAGCAGTCAAATACGCTAATACTTACCCATTTATCTATGGTTTAACAGAAACAGGATTCGATAAAAAAGTAATTCTTACAACTGACCACCCTGCAGACTGTGCTGCAAAGCTGATCTCGGGACTGGTCGATGTCGGACTGGTTCCTGTGGCAGTGCAGCCGCTGATGAAAGAATACCATATAATAACAGATTATTGCCTTGGAGCTTATGGGAAGGTAAGAACCGTATTGCTGCTCAGCAATTGTAATTTTGAAAAGATCAGAACGATTCATCTCGATTACAGGTCGCGGTCATCAGTTGCACTGGCACGGATCCTTGCTAAAAATGCATGGAAAAGAGATTTCAACTGGAATTTTACAACTGAAGGTTTCGATTTTGAAAATATACCAGAGAATGATGCTATTGTAATCATCGGGGATCAATGCTTTGAATTTGAAAGGTTCTTCCGGCATAAGATCGACCTTGCAGAAGAATGGTACAAGTTCACGGGACTTCCATTTGTATTTGCATGCTGGACAACTAATAAAAAGCTTGATGAGGGTTTTATAAATGAATTTAATCTGATTTTGCGGTTTGGCCTTAAAGATATTGACAAGGTAGTGGAGAAATTCGGCAAAACAGGAACAATTCATGGCAAGGTATTGAAGGAATACCTTACAAAGAACATCGACTTTGATCTGAATGATGAAAAAAGGAAAGGGCTTAAGCTGTTCCTGGAATTTATGAACAGTTTGTGATTTTATCTCATTATTTAGCTTAATTTTGAAATATAGAGTTGATTTTTAAGTTATCTTTATAATTGAGAAACTTTAATTATTGATGTGATGTTTTTTAAGTTTTTACAGACTAAAACCGAGATATGATGGATAAAACAATCACTTTTAATGAACTCCGGAAAATTAAAGACCAGTTGCCCTCCGGAAGTATGAGACACATTGCAGATAAGCTGGATCTGAATGAGGAAACTGTGAGAAACTACTTCGGAGGAAGAAACTTTGACAAGGGCCAAAGCGTTGGTATTCATTTCGAACAGGGTCCGGATGGAGGAATTGTAACTTTTGACGACACCACGATACTCGACTTAGCAAAAAAAATGATCAACTACTAATTCAGTATTCCGATAGCCTGCTCAAAAAAGCAAAAGGCTATGTCTTTTGCTTTTTTTTTGCAATTATGATTCATCCCGGCTTAATAGTATCTGCAGAACTCAAATTCAGACAGATCCTGGAAGATTTTTTCATATCGGTTTATGACGAAAAATCTCTCCCTTCCCATGGTATATCCCATCACAGAAGAGTATGGAGCTTCGCTAAGGAACTTCTTAACCTGCCATGCTATAGTAAATCCTACACTGAAAATCTGGCTGGAAAGCTTATAATAGCCAGTTACCTTCATGATATTGGCATGTCTGTTGAAAAAGGTATGAGTCACGGCAAACACAGCAGGCATTTCTCAATAGAATTTCTTACCGGTATTAATCTCAATCCTGAAGATTTTGAGGATGTACTCGATGCTATTGAAAACCACGACAGGAAAAATTATCTGATTCAATCAACTGGTAATTCATTACTTACATTACTCTCATTGGCAGATGATATGGATGCTTTTGGTTTTACCGGCATATACCGGTATACAGAAATATATCACGCGAGGGAAATCAAACCGGAATTCCTGGGCTACAGAATTCAGGAAAATGCAAAAGTGCGTTTTGATAATTTTGAAACGACTCTTGCAACATGCAGTGAATTTGTGCAAAAGAATAAAAACAGATATAAGATCCTCAATAATTTTTTCACTGAATACAACCGTCAGGCTGAAACGTATTCTTTTGGTGGATCAAACCCGAATGGCTATTGTGGCGCTATTGAATTATTGATTCAATACATTAATAACCAGGAGAATATTATGGAATATTCCAGGCTTACGGAGAAATGCCCGAATGACCACGTAATCAGTTTCTTTTTTAAGGAATTGATTTCTGAAATATCAGGATCTGCTTAATATCTGTTACCATAAATTTAAAAAGAATGAGATCTGATTCTAAAATTCCATCACCTTTTCATACTGATTTATTCAGAAAGGAAGGACATTTGCTGGTGGATACACTTTCCGATTACCTTCAGGAAGCTTTAACAGGAGGCGAAATGCCGGTACTTCCCTGGAAGGATCCCGATGAGCTGACTGAAATGTTTTCATTCGATTCTGCCGGAGGAAGTAATGAACCACTAAATGCCTACTTCAACAGGATAATTAAAAATTCGATACATCTTCATCATCCTCATTACATAGGTCACCAGGTTACATCCCCCCTTCCCGTCGCTGTACTGGCACAATTTTGCACCACCCTCCTGAATAATGCTTCAGCTATTTACGAGATGGGTCCAGTAAATATGGCCATGGAGCGCAATGTCGTTGGTCTGTTTGGAGAACTTATCGGATACAAACAAGGGTTCGATGGAATTTTTACACATGGAGGAACAGCAGGAAATCTAACCGCAATGCTGGCGGCAAGACAGGTAAAAACTGATTATAACATATGGGAAGAGGGTGTTAGAAGTGACGAACGTCCAGGCTTCATGGGATCAGAGCAGTCGCATTACAGCATAGCCAGGAATGTCAAGATTATGGGTCTTGGTGAAAAATCTGTTGTGAAGGTTCCTTCCGATTCATCTTTCCGGTTGAACACACAATTACTTGAGGAATATAAAAGGAAGGCTGAAGACCGCGGAATTAAGATCATATGTGTGGCAGCATCAGCATGTTCTACAGCAACAGGTTCATATGATAATCTTGATCTCATTGCTGACTTCTGTGAAAACCATAATCTCTGGATGCATGTTGATGGAGCTCATGGACTGGGAGTTCTATTTTCAAAAAAGTATAAAAAACTTGTCAATGGAATAGAAAGAGCTGATTCGATTGTAATTGATTTTCATAAAATGTTCCTCGTTCCTGCACTGAATACGCTTGTCATGTTCAGGAATGGTGAAAAGTCTTATGAAACATTCGCGCAAAAAGCATCTTATCTTTTTAAAAAATCGCAGAATGATGTCTGGTATAACAGTGCTGTCAGAACCATTGAATGCACTAAAAGTGCGCTTGGTATTATCGCATTTACCGCCCTTAAATATTATCGCGGTAGCTATTATGAAAGTTATATAGAGGGCCGATATGATCTCACAAAAGAATTTGCATCTCTGGTCAGGGAACATTCCGATCTTGAAATTGCAACTGAACCTGATGCCAATATTATCTGCTTCAGATATTTCAGAAAAAATTCGGACAATGAAATATTAAATAACATTAACTCTTCTATCAGGGAAAAGATAGTTAAAGAAGGATCTTTCTATATTGTTCAGGCTGAGCTCGAAGGAACTCTTTACCTTCGTCTGACAATTTTGAATCCTGTTGTAACGATTTCCGATTTAAAGAAGTTGATTGAAAGAATCATAAATATTGGAGAAGCAGGAGTGTTAATTAATTAACAATTATTGTTATAAGAATAACAGCAAAAAAGAAAAATGCCTGTCCCGGGAGCCATCAAGTTCGACATTTAAAAATTATTTAAATTTGTATTATATTGATTAATAATAAGATACATTAATTAATACACCAGATTCACTTGATTTCAACGAATTATAAGCATTCCATCTTATATCAAAACTAACTTTATATGCATATCATCCAATATGCATATATACCTATGAGTTTACCGCATATGTGCCGATGACCGGCCGTAATCAAAAGTTTATATTTATGTAAACTGATACGGCTACTATGATTGATGTACTATTAAACAACCCAAGTGAAAAACCCGTTTCCGGGAAGACAAAGGTCAGCGACGGGTCGGATAAGCCCTTAAAAAGTATAATGAAATCAATATCATGGCGTATTGTCGGTACCCTTGATACCATGATAATAAGTTATTTCATAACCGGGAGGATATCAGTTGCCCTTTCAATAGGCAGTGTTGAGGTTTTAACTAAAACCATCCTATACTATTTTCATGAAAGACTTTGGGCTCACATACATAAGATTAGATTAAGGCTCTGGAGGAAAAATAATGTAAAGCTTTGGGAAAAAACCAATAGGGACCAATATGAAATTAAACGAGTTGAATCAACACCTGTCGGACAAAACAATTGATTGCCGATTCAAAATTCCATGTTCCATGTTCCATGTTCCAGGTTAGAGCGCCAATTTGAGTGAAAATCACAAATGCCGTATAGATAGTCTTGGTGAACTTTAGTATCTTGGCCTTGGTGGCAGAAAATTGAGGTATCAGGCATCGGGCGTAAGGCATTAGGAAGTCATGAGGAATCTATATTTCAAAAAAAAATCTTAATGAAAAACAACATACATATTAATGATGAGCACCTGAAGGAACTGGAGAATGAAGCAATCTTTGTCATGCGCGAGGTTGCTGCCCAGTTTGAAAATAAGGTGTTGCTTTTCTCAGGAGGCAAGGATTCAATTGTCCTTGTGCATCTTGCCCGGAAAGCTTTCTGGCCATCGAAGATTCCTTTCACATTATTGCATATCGATACTGGTCACAATTTCGAAGAAACACTCAAGTTCCGCGATGATCTTGCAAAGGAATTCGGTGTTGAGCTGCTTGTACGAAAAGTTCAGGATTCTATTGATAACGGCAGGGTGGTTGAAGAGCGGGGAGTAAATGCAAGCCGCAATAAAGCACAGTCTGTAACATTGCTCGATGCCATAGAAGAACTTAATATCGATGTTGCCATCGGAGGCGGAAGACGGGATGAAGAAAAAGCACGGGCAAAGGAAAGATTTTTCTCACACAGGAATGAATTCGGACAGTGGGATCCCAAAAATCAGCGTCCCGAATTATGGAACATCTTTAACGGCAGGAAACACCAGGGAGAACATTTCAGGGTATTCCCGATCAGCAACTGGACAGAACTCGATGTTTGGCAGTATATCCAAAACGAAAATATAAAGCTCCCCAGTCTTTATTATACACACAAGCGCAAAATATTCAACCGCAATGGTTTATATCTTGCCTGGGCACCTTTCATGCAACTCAAACCAACAGAAAAAATTATCGAAACAGACGTTCGGTGCCGTACTATAGGTGATATAACATGCACCGGGGTTACCCTTTCAAAAGCTCAGTCACTTGAAGAGATAATTTCAGAAATCGCAGCAACCCGCGTCACGGAAAGAGGTGGCCGCCATGATGATAAAAGATCCGAAGCGGCAATGGAAGACCGGAAGAAAGAGGGATATTTCTAGATCTGTAAAAAAGCATTTAATGAAAATCAATAAGCAATATAAAAGCCTGCTGAGATTCACTACCGCAGGCAGTGTAGATGATGGCAAAAGCACATTGATAGGACGTCTTTTGTACGATAGTAAATCCATCTTCGAAGATCAGATGGAGCATATCGTTCAGTCAGGAAAACGTCTTGGGCGGGAAGATCTGGATCTTTCCCTCCTCACCGACGGTTTGAGGGCAGAACGGGAACAGGGCATAACAATTGATGTTGCTTACAGGTATTTTGCCACACCTGCCAGAAAATTCATCATTGCAGACACACCCGGGCATATTCAGTACACAAGGAATATGGTAACCGGAGCAAGTACTGCTGACCTTGCTGTAATTCTTATCGATGCAAGAAAAGGTGTTCTGGAACAAACCATCAGGCATTCATACATCGCATCATTACTTGATATCAGACATATCATATTATGTATCAATAAGATGGATATGGTTAACTGGTCCGAAACTGTTTTTTCAGATATAAAATTACAGATTGGTACTCTGGCTGATAAACTGTCTCTCACCGATGCCCGTTATATTCCAATAAGTGCCAAATATGGTGACAATGTTGTTGATAAATCGGAAAATATGAAGTGGTACACGGGGCCGACTTTTCTTAGTATGATTGAAACTATCGAAATAAGAAAAGATAAAAATTCATCTTCACCCCGTTTCCCGGTACAAACTGTTATTCGTCCGCATACCGGTGAATTTCATGATTACAGGGGCTATGCCGGACGTGTAGCAGGAGGGGTTTTCAGACCCGGAGATGAGGTTACAGTTCTGCCTTCAATGCGTAAATCTAAAATCAGCAGCATTGATTCCATGGGTAAAATATTGTCCGAGACTGTTGCCGGCGATTCAGTTGCAATTTCTCTTGAAGATCAGATAGATATAAGCCGCGGTGACATGATCGTTTCAGGCAGTAATCTTCCTGTTATCAGTCAGGATATTGATTTAATGATTTGCTGGTTTAATGAAGTTCCTCTCAAAACAAACGGAAAATATCTGATAAGGATAAACAGCAACGAAGCCGGCTGTGTGGTCAAAAAAATCAATTACAGGATGAACATTGATTCACTGGAACATGATTTTGAAGATCTGAATGTAAGGATGAATGACATTGCTTCTGTCACAATAAGAACATCCAAGCCTCTCTTTTTTGACAACTATGCTGACAATAACATTACAGGAAGCATCATATTCATTGATGAAGGGACTAATGAAACCGTTGCAGTCGGCATGATAGAATAGTCCAAAAATCCCCTTAACCGCAGAGTAAGAGTGCTTTCGGCCTCATCGTTTTCTTATGCCCTATGTGGTTTTGCAGCTATCAGAATAAATGAATCGATCTGATTGTGAATCTGTTTTTAACCACACCTGAACAAAGTTAATATGTAAATGTTTATTTTTGTAAATCAAATTCTTACAAATGAAATTTGAAACAAAAGCCATTCTTATCGGTCAAGCTGCGGATACAGCAACTGGTGCTACAATAGTACCTATCTACCAGACTTCAACATTTACCCAGGAAGAAGTTAACAAGAATAAGGGATATGAATACTCAAGGGTAGGCAATCCAACCCGTACTGCGCTGGATACATGCATAGCTTCCCTGGAGGAGGGTAAATACGGGCTTACATTTTCATCAGGTCTCGCTGCTGAACATGCTATTTTATCAATGCTCAGACCCGGAGATCACGTTATAGTACCTGAAGATATGTACGGCGGCACTTACCGCCTGATTAAGCTGATACTTGAGCCATATAACATATTATTCAGCTTCACTGATTTTGCCAATCTAGATTCCATCAGGGAGGCCTTCATTCCTGCCACGAAAATGGTGTGGATTGAAACTCCTACAAATCCTGTCCTAAAAATATTTGATATTAAGGCAATTACGGATTTGTGCCATGAAAAAAATGCTATTTCCGTAGTTGATAATACCTTTGCCTCGCCTTTCTTCCAGAAACCGTTGCTCCTTGGAGCGGATATAGTTGTTCACAGTACAACCAAATATATTAATGGTCATTCGGATATCGTCGGAGGAGCAGTTGTCGTGAATGATACAGGATACTTTGAAAAAATACAGCTGACTCAGAAATCAGTGGGCGCCACTCCCTCCCCTTTCGACTCCTGGCTTACGCTGAGAGGTCTGAGAACCCTGGCATTAAGAATGAGGCAACATGAACAAAATGCCTTTCAGGTAGCTTTATTTCTTGAAAAGCAAAAAGCCGTGGAAAAAGTATTCTTCCCCGGACTTGAAACCCATCCCGGACATGAAATTGCAAAAAAGCAGATGACAGGCTATGGAGGCATTGTTTCATTCAGGATAAAAGGGGGGTTGCAGGAAGCCAATAACTTTTTCAAAAAGCTGAAAGTTTTTCAGCTTGCTGATAGTCTTGGTGGAGTAGAATCTCTCGCAAATTACTCATATACAATGACTCATGAGGCATTTCCGGTAGAATTGAGGAAGAAAATCGGAGTGACTGATAATCTGATCCGGCTTTCAGTAGGAATTGAGCATATTGATGATTTGATTGCTGATCTTGAGTATGCATTAAAAGAATAATTTATAATTATAATTTTGAGTAATATGAAAATTCCTGATAAAGTAGCAGTTGAAAAAACGATTAAAGCTGTTTTTGAGTCACTATTTCCAGTCGGAGATGATATAAAGAGAGTTGAAATTGATGGGCTGGGAGAAGATCTTAGAATTTACTTTAATGTAATACTCGATGGTCTGATAGATAATAGGGAAGCTGTCATAGATAAAATTCTTGCTAAGCTTCCATCCATCAGAAAGAAATTGATACTGGATGCTGAATTCATTCTTCAGAGCGATCCGGCTGCCACTCATATCATTGAAGTTATTGCAATATACCCTGGTTTCTACGCTATCTTTTGTTACCGTTTTGCCAATTACCTGTCAAAACTCTCTATCCCCCTTCTTCCCAGAATGATTACTGAATATGCCCATAAAACAACAGGAATAGATATTCATCCTAAAGCAACTATAGGAAGCCCGTTCTCAATCGATCATGGAACAGGTATTGTCATCGGGGAGACTGCCATAATCGGCAATCACGTAAAACTCTACCAGGGAGTCACATTGGGAGCTCTGAGTGTTGACAAGGACAAAGCATCAAAGAAAAGACATCCGACAATAGAAGATGATGTCATACTTTATGCCGGATGCACTATTCTGGGAGGTGCAACAATTGTCGGCAGAAACAGTATAATCGGAGGAAATGTCTGGCTGACCGCAAGCATAAATCCTTTTTCGGTTGTTTATAATAAAAGCGAGATTATCGTAAGGGACAGGAGCACTTTTCAGGATCCCGTAAATTTTATCATTTAAGTAAATCTAAAGTCAAAACTATGAAAGCAAATTCCATTCTTGAAACAATAGGCAACACACCACATGTAAAAATCAACAGGCTCTTTAACAATGATATTTCCGTATGGATGAAACTGGAGTATTTCAATCCCGCTTCAAGTATTAAAGACAGGATAGCATTGTCAATGGTCACTGATGCAGAACAAAAGGGATTGCTTAAACCACACAGCGTTATTATCGAGCCTACATCTGGTAATACAGGCATAGGCCTGGCTATGGTTGCAGCTGTAAAAGGCTACAAAATAATTCTTGTAATGCCTGAATCAATGTCGCTTGAGAGAAGAAAGATAATGAGTGCCTTTGGAGCTGAATTTGACCTTACTCCAAGGGAAAAAGGCATGAAAGGTGCAATAGAACGTGCCAGACAGCTGAGTTCGGAAATTCCCGATTCCTGGATCCCGATGCAATTCGATAATCAGGCAAATACTGATATTCACAGAAAAACAACTGCAATGGAGATCCTGAAGGATTTTCCTGATGGCCTCGATTATCTGATTACCGGGGTCGGTACAGGAGGACACATTACTGCCTGCGCAGAGATTCTGAAAAAAGAATGGCCTCAATTAAAAGTATATGCTGTTGAACCGGAATTATCGCCTGTTTTAAGTGGAGGAGCACCCGGACCTCATCCATTGCAGGGTCTCGGAGCAGGATTTATACCCTCGATAATGAAGCCTGAACTTCTGGATGGTATTATCAAAGTAAGTAAAGATGATGCCTATACATTTGCAAGAAGAGCTGCAAAAGAAGAAGGTTTGTTTGTTGGAGTATCATCGGGAGCAGCACTGGCAGCAGTAAATCTGAAAAGTAAAGATTTCGCCAAAGGCGAAACAATTCTGACTTTCAGTTACGATACAGGTGAGAGATACCTGTCAGTTGAAGGTTTATTCTAAGCAACAGCAACACAAACCTCCTGTTAACTTGTATTTTCCTTTGACTGAGGGAATATAATCGTGTATTTATTTTACCTGACTAATGAATAAAAATACGGAAGACCTATATAGACGCGTATGGTTATTAAGCTTATTTACAATATTTTACAATATTGCTGAAGGAATTATTTCAATGATCCTTGGCTTTGAAGATGAAACCCTGGCCTTATTTGGCTTCGGTGCAGATAGTTTTATTGAGGTAGTTTCCGGAACCGGCATAGCGATCATGATTCTGCGTATAAAGCAAAATCCTGAATCCCATGTCAGCAAATTCGAAATAAAGGCACTACAGGTAACAGGAACAGCATTTTATTTGCTTTCGGCCGGACTTCTTGCCGGAATTATTCTGAACATAATCACTCAGCATAAACCTGAAACCACATTCTGGGGTGTTGTCATTTCAATTATTTCAATTATAGTAATGTTCTGGCTGATGAATGCGAAAAAAAGTGCGGGCCTGAAATTACAATCAGAACCGGTAATTGCAGATGCAAACTGTACAAAGGTATGTGTTTACATGTCAATGGTACTGCTGGCTTCAAGCCTGATCTATGAACTTACAGGATTCGCTTATGCTGACGTAATTGGTGCAGCTGGCTTAATATACTTTTCTGTTTCGGAAGGAAGGGAAGCATTTGAAAAAGCAAGGGGAAAAGAATGTAACTGTTAATAACTATCAAAAAGCACATCTTCCGGGAACAAACTGATTTATGTTATTGTTATGTTAATATGCAGATATTCTGCTGTTTAGTTGTTAATTAATTAACAGAAAAGATTATGAAAAAGTACCTTTTAATATTCGCTTTTGCTCTTCTTGCCATTTTAGTATTTAACTTTTGTGGCAGAAGTACGACCAAAGATCAGCCTGGCACTACAAATGAGCAATCGCCCACAAAGGAAGTAGCAAAAATTCAATATACCTGTCCGATGCATCCTGAAGTTGTCAGCGATACTACAGGCACATGTCCTAAATGCGGAATGCCACTTGTTGAAAAGAAATAGGCCGGTCAGGGAAACGGATGGGAATTATATTATCTGATATGCAAACCGCATTCTTTTTTTGAATCGTCCTCCCACCACCATCTGCCAGAACGGAAACTGGCACCGGGCCTTACTGCTTTTGTGCATGGTTCACATCCGATGCTCAGGTATCCTTTATCATGTAAAGTATTGTAGGGAACATTATTTTCTTTTACAAAATTCTTTACATCATCATATGACCATTCGAAAATCGGGTAGAACTTAAAGATTCTTTTCCCTTCATCATATTCAAGCCAGTCCATATGGTCCCTTGATTCGGACTGATCAGACCTGATACCGGATATCCAGCATTTCATTCCCTCAAGAGCCCGTGAAAGAGGAATCACCTTTCTCAGATTGCAACACTCTTTTCTGTTTTCAACTGATTCCCGAAAGCTTAATGGTCCTTTTTCCGTGACCATTTTTTCAATTGCATTTTTATCAGGAAAAGTTATATGGATTTTTTTATTGTACTTTATGATTGTTTTCGACATAACCTCATATGTCTGAGGAAAGAGTCTTCCCGTATCAAGAGTAACAACTTTAATGTCCAGATCGTTACTGAATATTTTGTGAGTTATTGCCTGATCTTCCAAACCCAGGCTCGTTGTGAATATAACCTGCCCGGGAAAAAGAGATGCTAATGTATGCAGCTGATCTTCAATTGATTTTCCAGTAAGCTGATCCTTTAACTTTTTTAAATTCATCATACATTAAATCGATGTTTACAGAGAGATTCAAGACAGAAAGGTATTTTCATAATCTCAATCCATCCTGTACACAAAGGTAATATCTCTGAAGCAGGATAGGATCGGCATAAAAACCAAAATTTCTTAGGTATTAATACTCAACTTTACCCAAAAATACCTTCAACCGTGAATGAGTGATCCCGAAAAAATGTTTAGAAAAATACAGGCCTGCTAAATAACCCGGGATATATTTATCTGAACAAAAAAATTTTAATGGTGTTAATTTTAGTACCATCTGCAGAGTGATGAATGCATTAAAAAACTTTTCATGATGAAAAATAAAGATTTATTCTCAAGATCAGGAGTTAATCAGGCTGAAAAGTCTGTAACCTTGCCAAATGGAGGAGATGAGGGAAAAAGTATCGGTTACCAGTGTCCGATGAAATGTGAAGGAGACAATAAGGTTTATGATCATCCCGGAACATGTCCTGTTTGTAAGATGAAACTTGTGCCTGTAGAATAACAAAACAGGATTACTCCATTAGAGAAGCAAAATTTCAGCTGAAAACTGTATCTTCTGATCATAGATTTCATTCCCTGATACTTTATCTTTAATTATGGACATAAAACAATCATCAAGAACCATTGTTTATCGATTAACAGTTGGATGGAAAAATCTATTGTGCTCCCATAATTGTAAATATTTAACTTTTAGCCTGATATGTAATAATTATCATAAGAAGTTTTTGGGTTTAGTAAAATAATTTACTTTTCTTTGCAACAAATGAAAAAGGCAGGTTCCATATCTCTGGCATTTTTAATGATCGCAGCAATCCTGAAAATTTCTGTGGTCACTCATTATTGTGGAGGTGAAAAGGTTGTCTCGAAATTGTCCTTTTCTGCAGAACTGGCCAGTTGCGGTATGGAAGAAGAATCAGAAAAGGATTTACCTCTCCGGGAAACCTTTTTTTCAAACCATTGCTGTGATGATTCAGTGATTTCCTGTGGAACTGACAACAATTATTTACCTTCAACTTCATTCCTGACTGAATCATATCAGTTTAATTTCAAGGCTATTGATTTTCCTTTAAGAGGATTAGTTTACTCATTCTCAGATATAATCATTAAATATTCAGATGCCAGTCCCCCACCCGGGGTATTGCTATCCACAAGCGTGGATCTTTCTGACATTTGTATTTACCGTATTTGATTTTTTACTTCCTGATAAATTGTAAATGTGAAATTTATGCATTTACGATTTTCTATTTGTTTTAATTAATTCAAACATTCACTTAATAATTATCGAAATGAAAACTTTTAAAGTATTTCTTACTGCTTTGTTTGCAGCTTTATTGTCAGCAACAATAAAGCTCAGTCACACGATCACAGTAGCCATGCTGATTTAAAAACAAATAAAACTCAGGTAGCTAAAGATTCCGCCAAGGCAAACTCCATTAATTGATTACCAACATATTAGTTAAATTCTTGTTATTATTTTAACCAATTGAACGTAATTCCATATCATGTTTAACCGGCTAGTAAAATATTTTCTTGAAAACAGGCTTGTAACCTTTATTATTCTTATTGCTTTCGTGGTAATGGGACTGGTAACCATGCCTTTCAATCTTAAATCAGGATTTCTTCCACGAGACCCTGTTCCAGTTGACGCAATTCCCGATATAGGTGAGAATCAGCAGATCGTTGCAACCGAATGGATGGGGCGTTCACCTCAGGACATCCAGGATCAGATAAGCTATCCGCTCACCACAGCCTTACTTGGTATTCCTGGGGTTCAGACGATAAGGAGTACCTCGATGTTCGGCATGTCTTTCATTTATATCATCTTTAAGGACAATATTGAGTTTTACTGGAGCAGGTCGCGGATCCTTGAAAAGCTAAACTCCCTTCCTGCGGGAACCCTGCCTGAAGATGTGCAACCAACACTGGGTCCCGATGCAACAGCACTTGGACAGATCTTCTGGTACACTCTGGAAGGTCGAAATCCAAAAACAGGAGAACCCAATGGCGGATGGGATCCGCAGGAACTGAAAACCATACAGGATTTTTATGTTAAATACAGTCTGTCCACTGCTGAAGGAGTATCTGAAGTTGCAACAGCAGGTGGTTTTACAAAAGAATACCAGGTTGATATCGATCCGAATGCGCTGAAGGCATATAACGTGTCTGTCATGGATGTTATGACTGCAGTTCAGAAAAGCAATCTTGATATAGGGGCCGAAACAATTGAGCTGAATAATGTGGAATATATTATCCGTGGACTTGGCTATATCAAAAACCTTGAAGACCTGGAATTATCTGTTATCACCGTGCGGAATAATGTTCCGGTAAGGATCAAAGATGTTGCAAGGGTAAATTTTGGACCAGCACCACGACGTGGCGGCCTTGATAAATCCGGCTCCGAAGCTGTTGGAGCTGTAGTGGTAGCCCGGTATGGCTCAAATCCTATGGACGTAATAAATAATGTAAAGGCTAAAATAACCGAGATAGAAGCAGGATTGCCTCAAAAAATACTACCCGACGGTACTGTCTCAAAAGTAACTGTGGTACCATTTTATGACAGGACAGGACTGATCAGAGAGACTATCGGCACACTTGAATCGGCTCTTTCACATGAAATCCTCATAAGCATAATAGTCATAATCGTGCTGGTAATGAATCTCAGGGCTTCATTGATTGTTGCGGGTTTACTGCCGATAGGAGTACTAATGACATTTATCCTGATGAGATCGTTCGGAGTCGATGCCAATATAGTAGCCCTCTCAGGTATCGCCATTGCTATCGGAGTCATGGTAGATATAGGTATAGTAGATGTCGAAAATATTCTCCGACACCTGGAAATGCCTGAAAATAAAGGAATAAGAGGCAGAAAGTTAATGGATGTGATTTACCAGGCAACCACTGAAGTCAGAGCTGCTGTTGTAACTTCCATTGCTACAACTATTGTCAGTTTTCTTCCGGTATTTGCAATGCAGGCTCAGGAAGGCAAACTATTTCATCCCCTGGCATTTACAAAAACATTTGCCCTGATTTCGGCATTTATCCTTGGAATAGTTATTCTGCCTACCCTGGTTCACATCTTCTTTAATTTCTCTTTTGATAAACGGAAAATAAAAATAGCATGGAACACAATCCTCATTGCAGCCGGTATATTTTTTGCTTTCATCTGGCAGATGTGGCCGGCACTGGCATTGACTGCAGTAGGAATAAATAACCTGTATGATTATAAATGGCAGGAAGGAAGGAAAGAGTACCCAAATTACATCAACATTATTATAACTGTGCTTTTTGCCACATGGTACCTGGCTGTTGAGTGGCTGCCCCTTGGAGCTCATCAGAGTGAATTCATAAATTTCATTTTTGTTGCAGGGATTATAACGGTTATTCTGCTCGGACTGATGTCGATGGTACATTTTTACGAAAACATTCTCAGGTGGGCCCTGATGAATAAATGGAAGTTCCTGATGATCCCTGCATTTACACTTTTCTTTGGCCTGCTTGCCTGGCAGGGATTTGATACCATTTTTGGTTTTGTTGCTTCAGGCGCAGAAAAGCTTGGCTGGAAAAATTTTCGGCAGACTTCTGCATGGCAAAGCGGTGTCAGGACTTTTCCGGGTATAGGCAAGGAGTTCATGCCTTCGCTGAATGAAGGCTCATTCCTGCTCATGCCGACAAGCATGCCTCATTCAAGCATTGAAAAAAATCTCGAGTACATTGAAACACTCGATCAAAGGCTTACAGCAATACCGGAAGTAGAAATTGCGGTCGGTAAGTGGGGACGGGTTAATTCAGCACTTGATCCCGCCCCTATCCAGATGTTTGAAAATACGATCAATTACCGTTCTGAATACATCCTTGATGAATATGGTCACAGACAAAAATTCAAAACGGATGATAAAGGAAATTTTATTTTAAATATGGCAGAAATAAAGAATCGAAACGAAATTGAATTAAATGGAAATAAGGTAGAAAATAAAATTGACGTAAATGGAAATCAAATTGAACCAGATAGTATTGAACGAATATCATTTGAACAGGACACGAAAAATTTCTATGTTTTAATAAACGATGAAACAACACAAGTGACTGAACAACAATACATTTCAACCTATTTCAACCTGTTTCAATACATTTCCCGCAATATCCGGTCTTTTCTGATTGCTGACAAAAACGGGGAATACTTCCGTCAATGGCGGCCTGAGATTAAGAATCCCCAGGATATATGGAATGAGATAGTTAAAGTCACAAATATTCCCGGGCTGACTTCTGCTCCAAAGCTTCAGCCTATTGAGACACGTCTGGTAATGCTTTCAACCGGAATGAGGGCTCCGATGGGATTAAAAGTATATGGCCCTGATCTTAATAGCATCGAAGAAGCAGGAATGATTTTCGAAAGAGCTTTAAAGGAAGTTCCTTCGGTTAAATCTTCGGCAGTTTTCTACGATCGTGCAGTCGGTGCACCATATCTCGAGATAAAGATCAATCGTGAAGCAATGGCCAGATATGGGATGACTGTCAGTGATGTGCAGGAAATTCTGCAGGTTGCTATCGGGGGTATGGCCCTTTCAACTTCCGTGGAGGGACGTGAAAGATTTCCGATAAGAGTCAGGTATGCCCGTGAATTACGCGATAATCCCGATGATCTTAAGAAAATTCTTGTTCCTTCAGCGAACGGTGCACAGATCCCTCTAGGACAAGTTGCTGATATTAAATATACCAGAGGTGCCCAAATGATAAGGAGTGAAAATACATTTCTCGTTGGATATGTAATTTTTGATAAGATTGAAGGCAGGGCTGAAGTTGATGTAGTTCAGGAAGCAGACAGAATAATCAGGGAAAAGATTGATTCAGGTGAAATCATTCTACCTGCAGGGGTCAGTTATAATTTTGCCGGGAATTATGCAAATCAGCTGAGAGCGACAAAGAGGCTGGCAATAGTAGTTCCCCTGAGTTTAGTTGTAATTTTGCTCCTTTTGTATTTCCAGTTTAAGACAATTACTGCCTCATTGATACATTTTTCAGGGGTGTTTGTAGCATTCTCGGGAGGTTTCATCATGCTGTGGCTCTATGGACAGGACTGGTTCATGAATTTCTCAGTTGCAGGATCAAACATGAGGGATATGTTCCAGATGCACCCTGTTAATCTGAGTGTTGCAGTCTGGGTCGGATTTATTGCGCTTTTCGGGATCGCTACAAATGATGGCGTTATCATGGGGACATACATTCACCAGGTATTCGAGGATAAAAAACCGGCCACTGTTCATGAAGTCCGTGAAGCAGTTGTTATAGCAGGCAGAAAAAGGGTTCGCCCTGCAATGATGACCACTGCAGTTGCTGTAATAGCCCTGCTGCCTGTACTTTCATCAACCGGAAAAGGCGCTGACATAATGGTTCCGATGGCCATACCTGCATTCGGTGGTATGATCATACAGGTTATGACAATTTTCGTGGTACCGCTGTTTCAATCGATCTGGAGAGAGAATGAAGTTAAAAGAAACTTAACAAAATCAGTATAAGGTGAAAAATGCAGAACTAAAACCAAAACATTTTTTATTACCGCAAAGGCATGAACCAGGATATCTCGTCTTAGCTTCTTTGTGGATCTATTTCATGGTATTTACAGGTTCTCCCGTATATTCCCAACCCGATTCCTTGGTTACATACCTTGAAATCGCCGCAAAGAACAATCCTGCTGTCTTACAGAAGTTTACTGAATATCAGGCCTCTCTGCAGAAAGTTCCGCAAGCCGGCAGTCTTTCAGATCCGCAACTTGATATCGGAGTATTCCTGTCACCCATGGAACTTATAAATGGCAATCAGGTTGCTGATATAAGATTAATGCAGATGTTTCCATGGTTTGGGGTACTGAGAAATGCCAAAGATGAAATGAGCCAGATGGCAAATGCAAAATTTGAACAATTCCGTGATGCAAAGCTGCAGGTATTTTATGAAGTGCAGCGAACATGGTATGAGCTTTATAAGATCAGAAAAGATATTAATATTTCTGAAAAAAACATTGAGATACTTAAAACGATTGAAAGACTGGCCCTTATAAGATTCAAAACTGCACCAACAGGAGGATCTTCAACAACGCCATCATCTTCAGGGTTACCATCCGGTTCTTCTGAGAGTACTTCCTCTGGTGCCGGATCTCCGGGGATGAAGGGGATGAGCGGAAGTACAACCACAACAGGAAATGCACCTGCCGGCCAACCCTCAATGCCATCTGGTACAATGAGCTCATCCTCAAGTAGTTCAAGTTTGTCTGATATTTACAGGATTCAGATTGAAGCAGGAGATCTTGAAAATAACATTTCACTTCTGAAAAACCAGGAACAGACTGTAACAGCACAGTTCAACAGTTATTTGAACAGGAATTCTGCCTCAGCAGTTTTCACATCTGACACTCTGATTGCAGACACGCTTGACCTTACTTTGTCAGCTGTTACGGATTCCATTAAATCAAATAATCCTATGCTAAGCATGATAGAATTTGAACAGAAATCCTATCTGGCCAGGAAAAGAATGGTAAAAAAAATGGGGTATCCCATGGTAGGTCTTGGAATTAATTATTCCATCATCAACAACAATGAAATGGCTGCTTCTCCTTCCATGAACGGGAGGGATATGATTATGCCAATGGTTTCCGTGACCCTTCCGATTTATAGAAAAAAATATAATGCAATGCAAAAAGAAGCAGACCTGCTTGGCAATGCTGCAAAGTTTAATTATGAGTCAATTTCCAATGAATTGCACAATGAATATTATCAGGCTGTTCAGCTTTATCAGGATGCCACGCGAAGGATAAAACTATATGAAAATCAATACCAGCTGGCTTCAAAATCCCTCACTCTCATGCTTAGAAGCTTTTCAACTTCTGCTTCAGATATGACTGATGTCCTGAGAGTTCAGCAGCAGACACTTGATTATGAACTTAATAAAATTGAAGCTGTTGCAGACCTTAATACATCAGTTGCATGGCTTAGAAGGTTAATGGCTTCCACCGAATAAGAAAATGAAAAGATATAAAGATGAAAAACCAGAGATTTTTTGATAAAAAGTACATTAAATATAGTCTTCTGCTGATTCTGGGGATCTTCCTGGGATGGTTGTTCTTTCATACCTCAGATAAGGACAAAGGTAAGGAGGATGCAACAGTCGTTCAACAGGAGGGCGCTACTGAAAAAGTCACAACATGGACATGTTCCATGCATCCGCAGATAAGAATGGATCATCCGGGCGATTGTCCGATTTGTGGAATGGATCTGATCCCTGTTGGACAAGGTGGCGGTTCGTCTGACGATCCTGATGCAGTCCATATAAGCAGGGAAGCAGCACAGCTTGCCAATGTTCTCACATCAACTGTTTCCAGGCAAAATCCTGTAAAGGAAATACGCCTGTACGGGAAGGTTCAGGCTGATGAAAGATTATATCAGAATCAGGTCGCCCATGTACCAGGTCGTATTGAAACCTTAACGGTAAATTTTACAGGTGAAACTGTAAGGAATGGACAGGTGCTGGCTGAAATCTATTCACCTGAGCTTATAACAGCACAGCAGGAATTACTGGAGACTGTTAAAACAAAGCAAATCCAGCCTGAATTGTATGAAGCTTCAAAAGAGAAGCTCAGACAATGGAAACTTTTTGAAGATCAGATAGATGCAATAGAATCTTCAGGAAAAGTAATAAATAACTTTAAAGTCCTGTCAGGCACCAGTGGAACAGTGATAGCCCGCCGGGTAAACACAGGCGACTATGTATCAGCAGGGACTGTTTTATATGAAATTGCTGATCTCTCCAAAATGTGGGTTTTGTTCGATGCATATGAGAGTGATCTTCAGTTTTTAAGAAAAGGCAAAAAAATCAGTTTTACACTGCAGGCATTTCCCGGTACTGACTTTTCAGGTATCATTGCATTCATAGATCCTGTTATTGATCCGGTTACCAGAGTAGCTAAAGTAAGGGTGGAATTGCCGAATAAATCGGACAGGCTTAAACCCGGAATGTTTGCATCAGGAGTTGTTTCTTCAGATCTGGATGAATACAGGAATGAAATTGTTATTCCGCGTTCCGCAGTTCTCTGGACCGGCAAAAGATCGATCGTATATGTCAGACAGTCTGATACTGATGAACCTGTTTTTAAAATGCGTGAAATTGAACTTGGTCCCTCCCTTGGCGAGAGCTATGTGGTCATTAACGGACTTATTGATGGAGAAGAAATAGTAACCAGCGGTACGTTCAGTGTTGATGCTTCTGCGCAGCTCGAAGGCAAACCCAGCATGATGAATCCTGCAGGAGGAAAGGTCTCAACCGGTCATGATCACGGAGCAATGACGAACCAGGGCGTGGATACGCCTGAAAATTCTCAAAAAGGAACCCCAGGGAAGACAGAGTTCAACAAGATCAGTGTAAGTATGGATTTTGTTATGCAACTTAATGAGGTTTATGAACGTTATATTATTTTAAAAAATGCGCTGGTTGAAAGCAATCCTGAAAAAGCAGGACAGGAATCGGACAAATTAAAGGAAGCTCTTGCAAAAGCAGATATGAAACTTCTCTCCGGTGATGCTCATACAAAATGGATGAGTATGTTGAAAAATCTTAATAACCATGTAAGCTCCATCTCAAAGTCAGGTGAAATAGAAGAACAACGTGACGCTTTTTCAGAATTAAGCGATCAGCTGTATTTGACCATAAAAACATTCGGTTTGATGGGAAAAACAGTTTACTATCAATTCTGTCCCATGGCAAAAAATGATAAAGGCGCATATTGGCTTAGCGAAATAACTGATATCCGGAATCCTTATTATGGGAAATCAATGCTGACATGTGGTGAAACGAAAGAAACACTAAAGTATTAATTGGAAGGAAACATAAAAATTAAAAAATTCAGGTATGAAAAAAATTCTCTTAATTACAGCGATAACAATATTTGTTCTGGCTGCATGCAAAAAAACAGAAAATGATTCTGTAGTATCTGTTAATGGAACATATTCGGGTACACTTAACAGACTCAGCTCTGTTGGTTTGCCTCTGGAATTGTCCGGTGATAGAACTGCAACAGCAGTTGTAACCGGGAAAGAAAACAATCAACTTGAGGTCCATTGCTTAGGTGATGAGCTGGACACAACTTTCATGCTCAATTCTTATCAGTACCATGATAGTTTAATGGTATGTCTGACCGGAAATGATTTCAATGATATGTACGGACATATGTTAGGTCAGGGACATATGTCAGGAGGTATGATGGGAGACAGAGGTAATAATGAAACTGATTGGGAACACCATATGAATGATGAGCATATGGATAGGGATGAACATTTTGGCGGATTTGACATGATTAAAAATACCTTCCTTTACAAATTTAAAATGACTGAAGGTGACTCAATCTATTATCTGAAATTCACTGGCATGAAACAATAAGTATTGTAAGAAACTGAACTTTATATGCACACATACGAACTGCAAGAGGCTTGAATCAATACTCTTGCAGTTGCCAGTTCTGAAAATCCTGATCTTAGAATGAGAGTTTGATGCCTCCATTAACAACAAATCCTTCTAAGGGTGCGTAAATATCCCTGAATACAGGATCGGAGATCGTTCCCGTATATATACTATCAAATCTTGTCTGTTTTGTATTACTGAAATTTTCGAAATTAACAAATACCGAAAACCTATCCCAAAGCTTTTCAACCATGAGTCCTGTTATCCAGTATCTCTGACCATTGAGTCCATCGTTCAGCAACTGCGGTCCGGTATAGTAAGCTTCCAGTCCAATCTTAAGGTTTTCTTCTATTTCATACATCAAAACATTATTTAGCCTATGTTTAGCAACCAATGGATACTTTGAGATTTTTTCATCATAATGCTGATTTACGTCTGCTAATGTATATCCGATAAAGAGTTTGAAGTTGCTGAAAGTAAATTTGATATTTGTTTCAATTCCCCTGGTTTCGATGAATCCATTGGGTTGGATGAATTCATAGTAACCACCTGACTGAGGTTCAAGGATTAAAGGATTTTTTACCTGTGTATAAAAGAACAAGGTGTTGATGGTCATGAATATCTTTTTTGACAGAGAGGTTCTGAAATTCAGGTCGAAATTTCCGCCAAACGATTTTTCAGCATGAGTTTCTGTTTCATCAACAGGTACTACATTCCGGAATTGAATTCTTTCTGCGTCTTCAGTAAATACCGTAGGGATCTTATACCCTGGTCCGCCTCCAAGACGCGCCGAAAGCTTATTATTAACTTTCAGCAGTGCAGAAAATCTGGGCAACAGGAAAAATCCATACTTATTCTGATAATCGCCACGGAAACCTGTTTCAAGGCTGACTTTGCTGGTAATACTCCATGTGTTCTGGATAAAACCACCCAATGTAGTATGATTATAATCAACCTTTTGAGATGTGTAAGATTTATTTTCAGAAAATTTATCTGTCCAAAGATTTCCACCTCCAATCCATTCAGATTTGTTATTCCTGTGACTATAGTTCACCTCGCTGAAGGAAGAATACTGAATCCCTGTGAAAATGAATCCGGGTGTATTAATACTTCTATCATAGTAACTTAAGCTGTTCCTGAATGTGAGAGTAGAGTTATCATTAAAATTATGGTTAATATTGAGTTGTGTGCTGAATCGGTTAGTCTGGTTTTTCTCAAAATAGGAACGAGTACTATCTCCTGTTCCGTTAATATATTTTACATCACCACCTATACGATCTTCCACAGTGCTGTTGAATCCAAAATTCAATTCCGTTTTATCCGACAAATAGAGAAATAGTTTAGGATTAATAGTAATGCGTTTGAATTTTGGTATTGCAGTAAATCCGATACCCGACGGATCATAAGCTGTGCCCTTATTGTATGAGGCAAAAACTGTAGTTCCGATTTTTTCGAATCTTTGCGAATAAAAACCACTCGCATCAAGACCTAATGCTGATGTACCGTTAAGAAGAAAGTTTAATTCCCTGTTTTCTCCAGGTGTTTTTGATATGAGATTGACAAGTCCGGCGATAGCTCCTCCTCCATAGAGTGTTGATGCAGCGCCTTTAATAACTTCTACCTGCTTTAAATCCAGGGGAACAATCTGTAACAGGCTCAAGCCTCCGGAGAATCCTGAATACAAAGGCATCCCATCTTTCAGTATCTGGGTATATTTCCCATCCAGACCCTGAATACGTATGCTTGAATTATAAGAAGTAGCAGAAGTTTGTTGAGTCTGGATCCCTGTGCTCTCGTTAAGCATCATCCTGATATCACCCGGCTTCATATTACCTTTCTCTTCAAGCTCCTCTCCTGCTATAAATTCTGCTCTGGTAGGAATATTCCCGATGGTCCTTGTACTTCTTGTGGAAGAAATTTTTACCTCTTCAATTTCTTCAGCCTCACTTTCCATTAAAATTTCAGGTATTTCTAAGGTTCTTAGCGGAAAAACCATTGTGTCCACCCGTTGCTTATAACCTATATAGCTGAAAATAATGATTTGTGGACCATCCGGGATATTTTTGAGCTCTGCTAATCCTGCATTATCAGACATAGCACCAATTGTTGTACTATTCAGAAGTACGGATGCGCCGGTTAAAGGTTCTCTTGTTAATGCGTCTTTGATGATGGCTTTAAAAGTATTCTGGGAATATATGTTTGAAACGCTAAAAACAGCGATCAACAATAAAACAAATTTTTTCATTGAAATCAAGCTAATGTAAATACTACAAATTATTAGATGAACACTGGTCCATTCATCTGATTCTCACACATTAACTTATTTTTGGAGGTTGCCAGATATAGTTGATAAACTCAGAAACAAAACGTGTGTAACTTATCGTTTCCTGAGTATTCATGATTATTATTTCCGGGCCGGATGAAGAAGATATCCCTGTTAAACTAAACCCTGTGCATGATCCGCAGGCAAAAAAGGGAGAACAAATATCATTGCAATCATCATCATTATCATTATCATTCTGCTCTGTTTTCTGAACATAAATATTATCTCCTCCGATCTCATCAATACAGCAAGGTTTTGATAAGAGCAGCAGAACATAGAAAACTAATGTGAATGATAAAATTTTCATTGTGCAAAGTTACGAATTATTGGTATAATCCGGCACTTAACTAAGTGACAGATAAAAAACCAATCAGAAAGATTGGGTTAAACGTTATTATAATATCTAAGTTTGAGTGATTAAGTAACAATATGTTCATTATTCTTTTTTACAAAAATACTATCCATTATAAAACAGATAGTTACAGAATTTATTAATAGATTTGCAGAATTATTTCTAATAGATTTCAGGGCACTAAGCCAATGGAGAACTGGTGGGCAAAAGTTGAATAAAATATAATGAAAAATAAATCAAGAATTGCAATTGCCGATACACAATTTCTGATTGTTGATTCACTCATACATCTTATTGAATCAGAAGATAAATATATTATATGCGGGTTAGTCTATAACAGATATTCTCTTTTTGAACTTTTGAAGTCAAACACCCCTGATCTGCTTATTACCGATTACAACCTTATCGATTATGAAAGCCCGGAAGATTTTAAATTTATAATGGAAGATTTTAAGAACCTTCCTATATTAATACTAACCAATCAGATAACTACCGGGGAACTTGAAAGACTGATGAAATCCGGTATAAGAAATATTTCCTTGAAGACTGATGAAAAGGAAGATCTGCTGTCTTCAATTGAAATGGCAATGAGACATAAGAAACATTTCAGCGAACAGGTTCTTGAGATGATCATAGGAATAGGCGAGAATAAGAATATACCTGCGGAATCCTCTAGCCTGACACATTCTGAGATAGAAATCGTAAAGCTTATTGCTGAAGGATACACCACTAAAGAGATAGCTCTGAAGAGACACATCAGTACTCATACTGTTATGACCCACAGGAAGAATATTTTCCGGAAACTTGAAATTAATAATGTCTCTGAATTGATAAGGTTTGCTGTACGTAAAAGTCTGATTGATTATACAGACTACATCATCTGACATTTTCTGATCAATATACCATAAACATGGTATGATAAATGACTGATATATGGTATTTCGGTGATGCCGGGCATGTGTATCTTTGTATCGTTATCTTACACAAAAAAATCTCACATTTTAGCCGGAAAGAACCAGCATCCATCAGGCATACAGTCTGCCTGATGGATAAATAACTTTCTTAATATCAATTATTTACAGCAATGAAAAACAAATTACAAGTTAATCACATAATACTCGAAACTATAGGAAATACTCCACTGGTTGAACTTAGGAAACAGGATACAGGATTATGCCGGTTATATGTAAAGCTTGAGAATCAGAATCCCGGCGGCTCCATCAAAGACAGGATAGCTCTGTCAATGATTACAGAAGCAGAAAGTAGCGGCAGACTAAAACCCGGAGGAACTATTGTTGAAGCTACTGCAGGCAATACCGGTATTGGTTTAACTCTGGTTGCAAGGATGAAAGGTTATAAAGTTATTCTGGTGATTCCTGACAAAATGAGCCAGGAAAAAATTAATCTCCTGAGAGCCATGGGAGCTGATGTAAAATTAACACGATCGGATGTAAATAAAGGTCATCAAGATTACTACCAGGATATGGCCGAAAGAATTGCCGCAGAAACTCCAGGTTCTTTTTATGCAAACCAGTTCGAAAACCCGGCTAATCCATATGCTCATGAAACGACCACCGGACCTGAAATCTATAAGCAACTGAATGGTAATGTAGATGCTGTAGTCTGTGGAATAGGGTCATCCGGCACTCTTACAGGATTGACACATTATTTTAAAAAGACCAAACCGGATGTAGAGTTTGTTATTGCGGACCCCCAGGGGTCAATTATAAAGGATTTTGTAACCGCCGGAACAATCGGGGAATCGGGTTCATGGTTCGTTGAGGGAATCGGAGAGGATTTCATCCCTCCAATTGCTGATTTTTCCCTGACAAGGAAAGCATATACAATCAGCGATGAAGAAAGCTTTTTTACTGCAAACAAAATTCTTCGTGAGGAAGGTATCCTGGCAGGATCATCATCCGGAACCCTCATAGCAGCTGCCATCAAATACTGCCGGGAACAAACACATTCTAAAAATGTCGTCACGTTCGTTTGCGACAGTGGTAATAAATATCTTTCAAAGATGTTCAATGAATTCTGGATGCGTGATAATGGCTTCTCAAAAAAACCTGAAAAAGGCAATCTGAATGACATAATAAACCGCCGGTTCTCTGATAATGAGATTGTCTGTCTGCGCCCAGATGACTTAATTAAAAATGCATATCAGAAAATGAAAATGTACGATGTCTCACAGCTTCCTGTTGTAGAGGGAAAATCAATCAAGGGCATTATTGATGAATCTGATATACTGGATGTTATAATATCAAAAAAAGGATCCTTTTGCTCGCAGGTAAGGGATTCCATGACCACCAATCTTATTACTCTGTCCTCAAACAGCAGCATTTCAGAGGTCATGAGTATTCTATCTTCAGGAATGGTGCCTATTGTTGTGGATAAGAACATATTTATAGGTATGATCACAAAAATTGACTTAATTAACTACCTGAATAATAATAAAATATACCAGGAATGAAATTCTCCACAAAAACAATTCATGCGGGACAAAGCCCCGACAAAGGAACCGGTGCTGTTGTTGTACCAATTTTTCAGACTTCAACCTACAAACAGGATGAAATAAATATGGACAGGGGTTTTGAATATTCACGATCAGGAAATCCTACCCGAAAGGCATTGGAAGAAAGCCTTGCAGCTCTGGAAAATGGTCAGTTCGGATTGGCATTCTCATCGGGCCTTGCGGCTGAACATGCAGTTCTTTCAACATTGAAACCCGGGGATCATGTAGTAGCAGCCGAAGATATGTACGGCGGTACATACAGGTTATTTGAGCAGGTTTTTAAACAGTACGGCATCAGGTTCTCCTATGTAGAGGGAGAGCAAAAGGATTTTGAAAATGCTATTCAACCGGAAACAAAGCTATTCTGGATTGAGTCACCCACTAATCCCCTGTTGCGGATTGTTGATATTGCCGCAGTATCAGTAATAGCTCACAGGAAAAATATTAAAGTTGTTGTTGACAATACCTTCTCATCACCATTTTTTCAGCAGCCTCTGGTTTTAGGTGCAGATCTTGTGGTTCATAGCACCACAAAGTATATCGGCGGACATTCAGACCTGATAGGTGGTGCGGTAATAGTTAAAGATGAAGAATGGTACAATAAAATAAAATTCTTCCAGAATGCTATAGGAGCAGTTCCGGGTATACTGGATTCCTGGCTGACTTTAAGGGGCATAAAAACTCTCTCTGTAAGAATGAAAAAACATGAAGAAAATGCATTGCAAATAGCCAGATTTCTTGAGAATCATCCAAAGATAAAAAAGGTATATTATCCGGGCTTACCATCTGATCCTTATCATAGCCTGGCTAAACAACAAATGACGGGATTCAGCGGAATGATTTCTTTCAAAATCGATAAGTCCGATAAAGATGTTGTAAACTCTTTTTTCAAAAGATTAGAAATAATATCCCTTGCGGAAAGTCTTGGGGGAGTTGAGTCATTGATCTGTTATCCTCCTGCTATGACTCATGCATCGATGCCAGAGGAAAAAAGGATCAGATTAGGAATAACAAATGACCTGATCAGGCTTTCTGTAGGAATTGAGGATATAGATGACCTGATTGAGGATCTTTCAACGGGATTACAATTTTAAACAACCATTTATAAATACTAATTTATGGCAGATTTAAATTTTTCTATCAGGGGTGTAAGTCTTAACCCTACCAAATTTGTGGCTGAAGCCAGAAAATTTGAAATCATTATCGATGAGCCCTCAACATTAGGAGGAACCGATCATGGAGCAAATCCGGTTGAATATTTACTTGCGAGTTATGCAGGTTGTCTGAATGTAATGGGACATATTATTGCAGCCGAGATGGGATTCAGGTTAGACAAGCTTGAAATTGAAATTATTGGCAATATTAATCCTGACAGATTATTTGGCACATCATTTAACGATCGTGCAGGATTCAAGAAAATTCAGGTAGTATTGAAACCTTATGCAGAAATATCACAGGAGTTATTGGATAAATGGATAGCAGCAATAGAAAATCGCTGCCCGATTAATGATAATCTTGGAAGTATCACCCCAATTGAAATAAAAATTCTGAATATTGTCAGGAATTAAGTTTAAACAACCTCTGAGTCGAGTCCGCAGATGGGTACGTTAACATGAATTTATTTAATTTTTCAACGATGAAATTACTCTTGTCAGCTTTTCCCTGATTTCTGTGGCAATGTCGGCCAGTTGAGGGTTATTAACTGCCATCATTGATGCGACAGGATCAACGGCGGTCACCTCAATCTCATCCTTTCCGAGTTCCTGTACTACTACATTGCATGGGAGCATAGTCCCAATCTTGTTTTCATATTGAAGTGCTTTATAAGCAAAAGTCGGATTACAGGCTCCGAGAATTTTGTATTTTCGGAAATCAACATTCAGTTTTTCTTTAAGTGTAATATGTACACTTATTTCTGACAGGACTCCAAAACCTTCTTTTTTTAATGCTTCCGTTACCAGTTCGACAGCTTCTTCAAAGCTGGAATTGATTTTTGTATCTATGTAATAGCTCATTTTATATAAATATTTAGCTGTTATTTGACTGTATAAGTAAATGGAATAGCCTCCGGAACTCCAGTTGATTTTTGATTTTTGTAATAACTCAAAACATTCTTATTCATAATGATTCAAAAATCGGCTATTTTCAACTTAAAACAGTTACACAATTTCATAAATGACTTACATCATTCTTATTAAGAAGTCTTTGTCTTTTTAAAAATGTGGGTTGCCTGTCCATGATACAACTCTGCAGCTTCCATAATAGTTTCAGACATAGTAGGATGAGGATGAATCGTCAGTTCAAGATCGCGTACAACAGCCGACATCTCAACAGCCAGGGTTATTTCAGCTATCAGGGTTCCGGCATCCTTGCCAACGATTCCGCCTCCGAGTATCCGTTCGGTTTCAGGATCAATGATCAGTTTAGTAAAACCACTCTTCAAGCCTACTGATACAGCTTTACCCGAAGCTGACCAGGGGAATCTGGACACCTTAATGATTTTCCCCAGGTTCTTCGCCTCTGTTTCAGTAAGGCCTGTCCATGCGATTTCAGGTTCAGTAAAAATAACTGCAGGTATTGCTTTAGGTTCAAAAGCAGTTTTCTGTCCTGCTATATGTTCCGCAGCTACCCGTCCTTCTGAAGTGGCTTTATGTGCCAGCATGGGTTGTCCTGTAATGTCTCCGATCGCATAGATATTCTCAATGTTTGTGCGTCTGAAAATGTCCACATTTATATACCCCTTCTCATTTGTTTTTACTCCTGCCTCCTCAAGCCCAATGCCGGAACTATTAGGTTTGGTACCAGTTGCAACAAGTATTTTATCAAATGTTCCTTGTTTTTTCTCTCCTCCCTTCGTTTCAAACTCTACAATTAATTCTTTCCCGTTCCGGTTCATGGAAACAACCCTGGTATCAAACATTGTCATGGACATCAGATCTTTTCTTTCTTTTTTGAATACATCTTTAAGATCCTGATCTGCCCCCTGGAGAATATCGGGAGTAAATTCCACTATAGTAATTTCTGATCCGAATGATTTATAGATTGCAGCCATCTCAAGCCCGATATATCCTGCGCCGACAACCAGAAGTCTTTTTGGAATATCCCGCAATTCAAGCGCCGTTTTCGCATTCATTATGAGATCATCGTCAAATGGAATGCCCGGAAGCTCTGCGGAATAACCACCGGTTGCTATTATGAGATTTTCAAATTCCAGTTCCTGCTTATTGCCTTCCAGGGGCATGTATTCCAGTTTATTTTTACCTGTGAGTCTCCCTGTGCCCCTCAGATAGTTGATTTTCCTGCTTTTGGCAAGTTGTCCAACACCTCCTGTCAGTTGATTTACTACAGACTCCTTGAATGATCGTATTTTTGCGAGATCCAGGTTTACATCCGAAAAATTCAATCCCCATTCCGCAGCTTTACCTGCCATTCCGATAATGGATGCCAGATTCAGTAATGTCTTGGTAGGAATACATCCATAGTAAAGGCATACTCCTCCCGGATTTTCAAGCGGATCGATGAGCGTGACATCAAGTCCAAGATCAGAGGCATGAAAGGCGGCAGCATAACCACCCGGTCCGGCGCCCATTATAATAAGCTTCTTCCTATCCATCATTTCCTGTAATTTAAACTTTCGATATTAACTACTTTATAAAACTCTATATTCTGAAACGAGCCTAGAACATTGTCAGCAGAGGATTTTCAAGAGCCTCACAAAGCCACCTGAGAAATCTTGCTCCCTCCGCCCCGTCAATTGCACGGTGATCATAAGATAAGGAAAGAGGAAGCATCAGCCGGGGCTTGAATTCACCATTAATAAATACGGCCTCTGTTTGTGATCGTGAAACTCCCAGTATTGCAACATCAGGTCTGTAAACAATTGGTGTAAAATTAGTTCCTCCAATCCCTCCCAGATTTGATATTGCAAAGTTGCCACCCTGCAGGTCAGCAGGCATTATTTTTTTATTCCTGGCTTTTTCAGCAAGGTTATTAAGCTCGACTGACAGCTCTGTAATTGATTTTTTATCAGCATCACGGATCACAGGCACAAGCAACCCACGGTCAGTATCCACCGCCACTCCGATATTTACATATCCCTTGAAAATTATTTCTTCATTCTTCATATCAAGGCTGGCATTAAACCTTGGAAATTTTTTAAGGGCCGCTGCCGTGAGCTTAAGAAGCAGAACCGTGATAGTAAGCTTTGCTCCTTCCTTCTCCACCTGTGCTGAATATTTTTTTCTGAAGGCTTCAAGTTCTGTGACATCAGCTTTATCGAACTGAAATACATGGGGAATATTCTGCCACGATTCAGCCATTGTTTTGCCTGTAATTCTCCTGATAGTGTCGAGCTTTTCTCTTATTACGGGACCAAGTTTTGAAAAATCAGGAAGTTCATAATAATCAGCTACTTCCGGTGCACGGGTTTCAAGTGTTTTTTTGACAAATTCCTTTATATTCTCTTCGGTAATACGATTATATGGTCCCGTCCCCCTTACCATATTAATATCAACACCAAGCTCCCTCGCCATCCTTCTTACTGATGGTGAAGCAGGAATATCAGCACCGGCAGGCTTCTCTTCTTTTGAGGGCTGTTCCGTCTTCCCGGCCTTTTCCTGTACTTTTTCTTCCTTTGGTTTTTCAGCAGGCTTCTCTTTACCCGGATCATCCGGAATTATTTCTTCATCAGGCTTAAGTTCTGATTTCCCGGCTTCTGATTTTTCAGGAATTTTTTCTTTTTCTTTTTCCGCTTCTTCGCCGGCTTTAGCTTTTTCTTCTTTCTTCACCTCAACAGCTGTATCGATCATAAACATAACCTGTCCGACTTTGATCTCGTCTCCTTTGCCAGCCTTGATTTCGGTGACCAGGCCTGAGATTTCTGATGGCATTTCAAAGGTCGCTTTGTCGCTTTCCATTTCGGCCAGGGAATCGTCCTTTTCAACTTTCTGTCCAACCGAAACCAGAACTTCAAGGAGAATTGCAGATTCAACATTATCAGCAATATAGGGCAGCTTAATTTCCTTAATCATGACTTTAATGTTTTTAAATTCCTTGGATCAGGTTTATTACTATTGATCTTCAAATCCTTTTTTGCTTTTACTATAGTTTTATTATCGAGCTTCCCTTCAATATAAAGGCCTGTAAGAGCAGCATAGGTAATATGTTTTGCATCTACCTCAAAGTAATCCCTAAGTGCCTTACGGTTATCACTTCTTCCAAATCCATCTGTTCCAAGTACGTTGAGGGTGCCAGGAAACCATTGACATACAGTCATGGGAATAGCCTTAACATAATCTGAAGCAGCGAGACATAATCCTTCTTCACCACCAAGACATTCCTCAATATAGGTTTTACGGGCTTCTTTCTCAGGATTAAGCCTGTTCCACCTTTCAACATCAATGGAATTGTCATATAACTCCTTGTAACTGGTTATACTCCAGGCATCTGCACATATTCCATAGTTTTCCTCAAGCATACCTGCAGCCATTATGGCTTCATTTAGAATTGCTCCGCTGCCGAATAAATGTACCTTGTGCCCATCCTTACGCTTTGATTTAATTATTCTGTACATGCCTCTGAGAATTCCCTCTTCAACACCTTCAGGCATTTTTGGCATTCTGTATTTTTCATTAAGAACAGTGATATAATACATTATATCTTCACCGTCTGAAAACATTCGTTTCATTCCATCCTTTACAATAACTGCAAGTTCATAGGCATATGCAGGATCGTAAGCCCTCAGGCTGGGGACTGACATTGCCAAAAGGTGCGAATGACCATCCTGATGCTGAAGACCTTCTCCTGCAAGAGTCGTTCGTCCCGAGGTTCCACCTATCAGGAAACCACGTGTCCTGGCATCGGCCGCTGCCCATATAAGATCACCCACACGCTGGAAACCGAACATTGAATAAAAAAGGAATATCGGTATCATTGTGATCTTATGGTTTGAATATGAGGTTCCGGCAGCAATAAAGGATGACATGCAGCCGGCCTCAGTAATGCCTTCTTCAAGAATAGCGCCATCGGTTGCTTCCTTGTAATAAAGGAGGCTTTCCCTGTCCACGGGTTCATAGTTCTGCTCAATGTGGGAATATATTCCGAATCTTCTGAACAGGGCATCCATTCCAAATGTGCGCGATTCATCGGGAACGATCGGCACTACATGTTTGCCTATATTCGTGTCAGTCATCAATTTTGACATCAGCTGCACCATGGACATTGTGGTTGCAAGATCACGGTCTCCTGAACCCTCAAAAAATTCATTGTATAAGCTATCTTCAGGAAGGGTGACCGGCTTTAGCTCCATATTTCTTTTTGGCAGAAATCCTCCAAGCTCTTCCCTTCTTTTTTTAAGATATCGAATTTCTTCACTGTCATTGGCTGGTTTAAAGAAAGGAGCTTTTTTTGCATCTTCATCAGAAAGTGGAATTCCAAACCTGCTTCTGAAAACCAGCAGCTCATTCTCATTAAGCTTTTTCTGCTGATGAGTAATATTTCTTCCTTCGCCTGTTTCCCCAAGGCCATATCCCTTAATCGTTTGTGCCAGAATTACAACAGGCTCTTCCTTGTGATTTACTGCTTCAGCAAACGCATTATAGATCTTTCGCGGGTCATGCCCTCCCCTGTTTAGTCTCCTGAGCTGATCGTCAGAGTAATTTTCCACCATTTTTAAAAGTGTCTCGCTTTTTCCAAAGAAATCCTTTCTGATAAACTCTCCTGTTGACACTACATATTTCTGGAATTGCCCATCCGGAGTTTGCTCCATAGCCTTCAAAAGCTCTCCTGATTCGTCTTTTGCAATCAGCGGATCCCAGTCTCTGCCCCATATTACTTTAATCACCTTCCAGCCTGCACCCATAAAAGCTGCTTCAAGCTCCTGTATGATTTTTCCGGTACCTCTAACAGGTCCGTCGAGACGTTGCAGGTTACAATTGACAACAAAGATCAGGTTATCGAGCTTTTCGCGGCTTGCCACTGTAATTGCTCCAAGAGATTCAGGTTCATCCATCTCACCATCGCCTACAAACGCCCATATCTTCTGATTGGTTATTTCCTTCAGTCCTCTGTCTTCCAAATACTTATTGAATCTGGCCTGGTATATAGCCATTATTGGTCCAAGTCCCATGGAGACAGTCGGGAACTGCCAGTAGCCTGGCATAAGCCGTGGATGAGGATATGAAGGCAGACCGCCATCTTTGCGCAGTTCCTGTCTGAAATTCAGAAGATCCCTTTCTGTTAATCTTCCTTCAAGGAATGAACGGGCATAGATACCCGGACTTGCATGACCCTGAAAAAAAACCATATCTGCGACTCCGGTGTCACCTCCATGAAAGAAATGATTGAATCCTACCTCCAGGAGCGTAGCGGCAGAAGCAAATGTTGAGATATGTCCTCCAATGCCTTCCGATTCAAGGTTAGCCCTGACAACCATTGCCATTGCATTCCACCTTATGAGACTCTTGATCCTCCTTTCAAGCTCCGGGCTTCCCGGGTAGGGTGATTCTTTATCAGGAGGAATACTGTTGATATATGGGGTATTGCCCGGGCAACGGTATACTATTCCGGCCTTATGGGCTTTGTACTGAAGCAAAGAGAGAAGTTCACGAACACGTTTCGGATCATCATTCTGAATAACATAATCAAGCGACTCCAGCCATTCACGGTTTTCAATTTCGTAATAATCCTTGTTTCTCATAAGTTATATTTATAATGTTTCACAAAAAATCAGGCAGATCATATTTCAACTGTTACAGCATCCTTTCCAACTCCCATATTTGATAATTGACTCAGCACAGCATCCATCATGGGAGGAGGGCCGCATACATAAAACTGACTGCTAAAATCAGCGATTGTATTCTTAAGAAAATCTTCACTAATAAATCCATGGTAGTAACCCGGAGCTTTTTCCTCTGAAAGGATGTTAATGAACGATTCTCTAAGCATACCCCTGAATTCTCTTTCCAGTATTATATCATCCCGGGTTTTGTTTGCAAATACCAGAATATTGCTCCCTATTTTATTTTTCTTCTGAAGATATCTGAAGATCGAAATAAAAGGAGTCACTCCTGCTCCTCCTGCTATAAATATACCTTCAGCTTCATACGTGATAGCGCCAAAAACATCATTAATTGTCAATGTATCACCTCTTTTAAGCTGAAGAAGCTGGCTGGTTACACCATTTCGTTCAGGATATGTCTTAATTGTAAATTCAAGGTAGTCATCGTCAGGAAGGCATGTGAAGGTGAAAGGTCTTTTCTCTTCTTTCCATTCGGGCTTGTTTAAAGAAATCTCAGCTGCCTGTCCGGGAATGAAGTTAAAATCCGGTGGCTTTCCCGTTACAATCCTTAAGACATCATGATTTATTTTATAGATTGAATCAATTTTTACGATACTTTTTTCCATAATGTGAGTTAATGTCTTATGATTTTTTACCCTCATAAAGCTTCCATACATTGTCGATTTTACCCGCCAGATCAAAATCGAGTTGTGTAATTCCATCCTCAGAATGTGTATTTAATTTAATTTCCACCTTATTATACACATTTGACCATTCAGGATGATGATCCATTTTCTCAGCTTCCATTGCAACAGCGGTCATAAATGAAAATGCATCCACAAAAGTTTTGAACTTTAAATCCCTTTTTATCACGCCATTTTCATACGACCAGGTACTAAGGTTAGCGGATAAATGGTCAGTTATCTCCTGGTTTGAAAATTTTTTCATGATTAATATTATTAAGTTATCAAACTGTTAATCAGATAGTAACACAAGATATTCAATGAAAAAATAAAATGAAAAAATTCTATTTTGACGGCTTCCTTCCCTTAGTTGGAATTATGAACAATGGAATAGTGCTGTGTTTAAGCACATTTTCAGCAACACTGCCAACTATTGCTTTCTCAAGCCATTTTTTGCTGACTGTACCCATCACGATCAGATCAACATTCAATTCCTTTGCAGTTTCCAGAATACTGTCGGCAAAATCTCCTTCAGCAACAGCAGTTTGTATTGTTTCATCTCCAAGATGATTCCTGGTTTTATCAAGAAACTCAAATGAAGCCCTTTTTACCTCCCCAATGTTAATATTAATCGAAGGATCAAGATTGGAGAAGCCCGTAAATCCCATAATGGGCGAATAATCCAGAGTGGAATAATAACTGTTTTCTGCTATTATATGAAGTAAAACCACTTCCGCATTCATCGATTTCGCCAGAGAATAACCCATTTCTGCGACCTTTTGGGCAGTCGGATCATAGTCGAGTGCAATCAAAACTTTCCGCATCGGCATAAGTCTGAATGAAGATTCCGTTTGTTCGTTTAGTGTAGCCATTGTTGATTTGAGTTAAAGGTTTGGACTTTATATATATTTTATAACAAAATCCATTATAAATGGTTGATTTACCTTAGACAAATTCATATTAATGAAGATTTTAAAAGTTAATAGAATCCTTAAAGAATCTTGCCCCCAAACCCCCTGAAGGGCCCTGAAGGGGGCTATAATGCTTCACGCTCAACGTTCAACGCCTACCACTTTTTTTTTACTTTTGTCTTTTGTCTTTTCCTTCGGCTAACGGAGAAAATCGATGAGGCCTTGAGGCCTTAGTATGATTACTGTGTTCACAATAAATAATATCTTTGAATGTTAATTATGGTGTGATATCTGGTTTTCAAGGTTAAAAAACTCATCAATGCCCGATGGTAGTCAATAATTAAAATTAGTTAATGAGGATTTTAAGCAGGGATGAAATTAACAGGTATATTCAGCAGATAAGATTACCTGAGATAAGACTTGGTGGTCAGGAAAAAATCAAAAGAGCCTCGGTGCTGGTGATAGGTGCCGGAGGCTTGGGATGCCCTGTACTTCAATATCTTACAGCAGCAGGCGTTGGTACGATTGGCATTATGGATAATGACTGGGTTGATGAATCGAACCTGCACAGGCAGATCCTGTATAATGTAAATGATCTGAGCAAGCCCAAACCGCTGGCAGCAAAAGAAAAGCTTGAACTGCTCAATCCGAATATAAGTTTCAAAATTCATTTTTCCAGATTAAACAATAAAAATGCACTGGACATTCTTTCAGGGTATGATATTATTGTTGACTGCACTGACAATTTTCCTGCCCGTTACCTGATAAGTGATTCATGTGTAATACTGAACAAGCCTGAGGTATATGGGGCCGTGCACAAATTTTCCGGACAGGTGATGGTTCTGAATTATAAAAACGGACCTACCCTGAGATGTCTGTATCCTGTACAGCCCGCACCACTGACTGTTTCATCATGCGAAGAATACGGTGTAATCGGAACAATTACCGGCCTCATAGGATCATTGCAGGCTTCGGAAGTACTTAAGATCATTCTTGGATTGGATGGCATACTCTCAGGCAAACTATTTATGATAGACCTGGTGAATTTCAGTACTCAGACCACATCTTTTGAACGGAATCCAGAAGTCTGCAATATTACTGAGCCCGGAGATTATGAAAGCAGGACAGTTAAATCCAAACCCGTGAGGGAGATTACACGTACAGAATTAAAAAAGCTGATTTCAAAAAATCCAAAGACTAAAATTTTTGATCTTAGGGATGAGGAAGATATGACTGACATAGGATTTGAAACCGTTGTTATTCCACATTATGAAATAGGACATAAGATCAGCCTCCTGACAGGCTCTGATCCGGTAGTCTTCCACTGCAAAACAGGAAGCAGAAGCATGAATGTTATAAACTACCTGAAGGAGATTCATAACATGGATAATCTGTATAGCTTAATATTATAATATAATTAAACTCCATCCCGTTTGGCGGGAATGCAGGACACTCTGCGGTTAATGATCTTATACTCTTTCGAACTTTGCTCCCCTAATGTTGTTCTAATAAAAACATAAACCCATTCAGCATAAATTGTTGATTTAGTTGCAAATTTGCATTCTGCAGGAAGTCATAAAATTATGAAGCATACTTATACTATTACCGGCATGAGCTGTAAAAACTGCCGGGCTCATGTTGAAGAAGCTCTTTCCAAAACCGAAGGTGTAACAAAAGCAACGGTTAATCTGGAAAAAGAGGATGCAATTGTTGAAATGGAAAATCATGTTCCTCTCGAACGTCTGCAGGAAGCACTCAGGAAAGAAGGAGGCAATTACGGTATCTGGCTTCCGGGGGAGATGACTGAAGTGCAAAAGAAAAAACATAACGAAGAGACCAAAACA
>JBBQJD010000008.1:0-62949 GCA_038325595.1 Bacteroidales bacterium
CTATATTGAATCTTTCGAACCACATTCCAAGGTTAATAAAGAGTGAAACCAATAACAGTCCCACCCAGCTCCTCCTCACTTTTCTGAACCAGAAGAGCTGCGGAATAATGGCATTGCAGATAATCATTCCCCAGAACTGAATTGTATATTCTCCTGCCCTGTTCCGGAAAAATGTGAACATTTCGTATTCATTGCCTGAATACCATGCAATAAATATTTCAGTTGAATATGCAGTTCCCATTATCAAAGAAATAAAAACAAGGATCCGGGCAATTGCATCCAAATGATTATCTGTAACATAATCAGTAAGCTTATAAATCTTACGTACCAGAATCATCAATGTAAGAACCATGGCAAATCCTGAAAAGATAGCACCCACAACAAAGTACGGAGGAAAGAGGGTTGTATGCCACCCGGGCTCTACGCTTACGGCAAAGTCGGTTGAAACTATTGAGTGTACAGAAACAACAAGCACGGCAGCGATGCCACCGAGTACAAAGCTAAGGGATTCATATCTTATCCAGTGCTGGCTGGAGCCGGTCCATCCCATGCCAAAAAATGCAAAAATTGCTTGTTTAATTTTTGATTTGGTCCTGTCGCGGATTGTTGCAAAATCGGGCAGCATACCCAGATACCAGAATGAAAATGAAATAAGAAGATAAGCTGAAATAGCGATGAAGTCCCAGAAAAGGGGTGAGTTGAAATTAACCCATAATGGACCACGTGTATTCGGATAAGGAAATATGAAAAAGGCCAGCCACACCCGGCCCATATGGAGTGCAGGGAACAAGGCAGCCATCATCACAGCAAATACAGTCATTGCTTCTGCTGATCTGTTGATTGATGTTCTCCACCTTTGCCTTAAGATGAGCAGGAATATTGAAAAAGCCGTACCGGCATGTCCAATTCCGATCCACCATACAAAGTTGACTATTTCCCATCCCCATCCAACTGAATTATTTACTCCCCATGTTCCGATACCAAGATATACGGTCATGAAAATGGCGTATATACCATAAATTGAGGCCATCGAGGAAATTCCAAATGCGATCGTCCACCAGATTCCCTGAGGAGTTTCCATCGGTGAAAGTATCTCACTTGAAATCTGACCGTAGGTCTTCTTTCCTTCAATTAGCGGTCCTCTGATATTTCGGTTATACATGCCTCACCTACTGTTTATTATGATTTTTTTTCTTCATCGTTCCAAACTTTGGTAAGATATCCCACTGAAGGCAGGGTATGCAGCTCTTCAAGAAGATGATAATTTCTTTGCTGTGCCAGCAATTGAGATACTTTGCTGTTTTTATCATTCAAATTTCCGAAAACGATAGCTCCGGCAGGACAGGCCTGCATGCATGCCGTCTTTATTTCGAAATCCTCAATTACCCTGTTTTCAAGTTTTGCCTGTAATTTTTTATCCTGGATCCTCTGAACACAAAAAGTACATTTTTCCACTACTCCTCTCTCCCTTACTGTAACATCGGGATTCAGAACCATTCTTCCCAGATCGGATGCGGTATTAAAATCAAATGCCTTATTATTTGTAAATCTGTACCAGTTAAATCTCCTCACCTTATAGGGGCAGTTGTTTATGCAGTACTTAGTGCCGATACATCGGTTATAAGCCATCTGGTTTAATCCTTCACTGCTATGGTTTGTAGCTGATACCGGACAGACATTTTCGCATGGTGCATTATCGCAGTGCATGCAGGGAAGTGGCTGAAAAAATACTTTGGGATCATCAGGCGTATCTGAATAATACCTGTCAATTTTTATCCAATGCATTATCCTTCTTCGTTTTACCTGTTCCCTTCCCACAACCGGGATGTTATTTTCAGCCTGACATGCAATTACACAGGTATTGCAACCAATACAAGAATTAAGATCTATTGCCATTCCCCAGTGAAAACCATCGTAAATTCTATCAGGATAAAGAGTCCTGTGCTTTGATTCAAATTCCTCATGGAGCTCATTACCTGAGGATGGATTTTTCTGGTATTCGCTGAGGACTGTTTCTCTTACAATCGGCCTTCCTTCCATGGTATTATATTCCTGGGTAAGAGCAAGGGGTTTGTTGTTCGTCGTTTTCTTCAGGTCAGCAGCCGTTATACCATAATGCCTGTTACCTCCAACGATTTCTATAAATGGATAAACATTTACACCTACATTATTCGCGACAGGACCCGAATTGGTATGTCCATACCCTAAAGATACTGAGACTGTACCTTCAGCATGACCGGGTTGTATGAAAGCAGGGAGAACTAATCCCTCCGCCAGCTGGATCATATCTCCGTTATGAATGTCGAGTTTCACTGCGTCGGATGGGGAAAAGGAAGCGATGTTGTCCCAGCAATGCCGGGAAACAGGATCGGGCAATTCCATGAGCCATGGATTATTTGCATTCATTCCTGTTCCCATGGAAACACTCTCCGTGAATAATACTTCATATTCTTCCGAGGAAGTGTTTTCATTGTTATTCATAGCCCCTGAAAGCGCATCTGTGTTAAGCTGAAATGATTTCTCCTGTGAAATTTCATAATTGAATACACCGCTGCCAAGTGAAGCATTCCAGAAATTCTGAAATGTTCCGGTATTTGATTTTGGAAGAAATTCTTTTTCCCACTCTGACATAAGATATTCATGCCAGGAAATCCTGCTGCCAGACCATGTCAATAAGGAGTCCTGAAATGACCGGGTATCGAACAGGGGATTGATACATGGCTGACCAAGACTAAGATGCCCGGGTATAATCTCAGCATCATTCCACGATTCTAGAAAATGGTGAACAGGACATTCATATTTTGCTGTGCCAAAAGTCTCATTCAATGTACTGCTCATATTAACCGTCAGTTCAGTATTCTTTATTGCTGCCAGGAACTTATCAGAACCGGCAAAATCATAAACCGGATTGACATTGTACATAAGCAGGGCTTTTACCTTTCCCGCGGTCAGATCATTTAAAAGAAGCTCAGCCTCACTGTCAATCCCGGCAGCAATATTCAGGTTATTGTTAAGATCAATACACCCGGTATAATTGCCAAGAATTGAATTAATTCCATTTACAATTGTCTGGATATCAGTATTATTCGTGCCTGAAATTACTATCGACCTTCCCTTTGATGCAACAAGGTTATCAGCGAGATCAGTAAGATCATACCTGCTTTTGACTTCTCCAAAAACTGCATTACCGGTTCTTTCCGCAACCTTATTATAGAGATCGGCAAGCAGGGATTTTTCATCAGATGGCTTTATCTTTATTCTCTTGTCAGCATTGCTACCGGTAAGACTCAGGTGCGACTCAATCTGAATATGCCTGAGCATGTCGTTCTGGCCCTGATCGACCTTTCTGCGTGAGACATATTTTGGAATAAAATGAACCGGACACAGCCATGTGCCAAGAAAATCAGCATTTACAGATACTATCAGGTCTGCATTCTGAAAATTATAATCAGGTATTACATTTTTACCAAAACATGCTGAATTCGCTTCAAGCATGGCTGAATATGAAATGGAATCATACCGGACCCATTTAAAGTTCTTTAAATGTGAGCCGAACTCATTTATAAGTTTAATTGTGGATGGTGAAATAATAGTTGAAGTTAACAGGACTATTGAGCCTTCCCCTGCATTGATTTTTTCAAGTTCCTTTAATATCTGTCCGTCCATTTCATCCCATGATGCCTTTAAATTATTTGCCATGGGAAATTTAAGCCTTGCATCATCATATAAGCTTAATACCGAAGCCTGGATCCTCGCGGTTGTTCCTTCGTTATTAAAGGATGAAAGAGCATTACCCTCAATTTTAATAGGTCGCCCATCACGGGTTTTTACCAGAATAGCAGAATATTCATGACCATCAAAATAATTCGTTGCATAATATAAAGACTTCCCCGGAGTGATTTCGGGTGGATGTGCCGCGTAAGGAATTGCATTGATAACAGGTCTCTTACAGCTTGCAGCAAGGGCTGCAGCAGAAAGGCTGAAACCAAAAACTTTAAGAAAATTTCTCCTTGATGAACCTGTCTTAAGAAAGTCCGACTCAAATAAATCCAGAACCTCGTTGTTATGTCCCTCCTCACTAAACGCTGCATTGTCATTCTTCCCCTGAAATTCTTCGATACTTTTCCAGTATTTTTTCATCCCTTATTGATTTCGGTATCCCGGTTATTAATAATGACATTTCATACATTCCGTACCACCCAGCATCTCCACAGTAACATTTGCGGTCTCTCCGTTTCTTATCTTTTCTGCCATATCGGTGTATTGAGAATAAAACTTATTGTTATTAAAATTTACGTTTCGTGTACGGTGACAATTTATGCACCAGCCCATAGTCATTTCATCATTAAGGGTTATTCTTCCCATTTCCTGAACCGGACCATGACATTCCTGACATGATACTCCTCCTGCACCGACGTGCTGAGCATGGCTGAAGAATGCGTGATCGGGCAGATTGTGCACCCTGATCCATTGGATAGGTTTCATCTGCTCATAACTATCTATAACCTTGGCTATTTCAAACGCACCAGTCAATTTTCCGGTGCGTACTATCAGATGGCAGTTCATACAAACATTTGTTGCCGGGAAACCTGATGATTTGCTGAAAGGAGCATAACTATGGCAATACACACAATCGGTCCTGTTCTGACCTGCATGAACGGCATGAGAAAACTTTACAGGCTGGTCGGGTCCATATCCGGGAGAGTGACCGACCGCAATGGCATCAACAACAAGACGCCAGGTAATGTAAACGCCTGTTATTGTGAGTATTCCCATGTGCAGCCAAATCTTTTTAATCCGCTTTGTGATCATAAGGTCAACCAGGGAACCCAGCATAAATATCGAAGCAATGATAAAAAGTAAAAGATTTGTTATCACTGGTTTTTGCTGCTGCATACCACTTATGGTCAGTTCATCCATGTAAATCTTAAGAAGGGTTATCTCTTCAGGTGTAACCTGAAATCCTTTGTGTACCTCTGCCATCCTGATCCCTGTCGGATTGAGCAATACTTTACTCAGATCCTCCTCGCTTTTCCCTAAATACTTTTGTGAAATTTCAATGGCATTGGGATTCCAGTTAAGGGTATCTGAGAACTTAATATTATGACAGCCTATACAGGTTATTGACTTATTTTCAGGATAAACAAGACCATGAAAAAGCCTTTCCCCCCTTACGAGATCCTCGTGTGTAACGGACTTATGTACAATTGTATCCTGATTCTGCAGAACATTAGGATATGCCGGAATAATGATGACTGAAAAAAGTAAAACAGAAAATATAAGTTTAAGGAATCTTAAGGGAAAAGACCTGGACATACTTATAATTTAAAGTGAAAGCAACAAAAAAAACCAGTCAACAGAAACTCATTAACTACCTGTAGGACATGCGTATCAAAAATAGCAAAAAAGCTTCAATTATATATCATTGATTAATTAAAAACTGAATAAAAAGATATGTTTATTATAACCGGGGCTGTTCTTACTTCTAAACAGTTTAAAAACAAAAAAGATTTCTTATATTACATATTATGAGATTATTGTTATTAAAATATACCGGCTGATTTTTGAATGTTTCATTAGAATTTATTATATTTTCACAGTACCATGGTAATCCGACTTTATATATCTTTGTTCTTTATGTATTGTTCTTTATGTATTTTCCAATATAAATTGTTAACAATGAAAAAACTAATCACATCTTTACTGATACTTGTTCTTTCTGCAGGAATTCTTACGAACTGTAAAAAGGATAAAGGAGATCCCCCTGTTCTTCCTCCCCAGGAATCCATGGTTATTGATTTCAGTAACTTCACTCTCGATACGAAATCTGCAAACATAGTCACGGACCAGAAAGGCACCAATAACGGCAACTTTGTATTTTCCGCTACTGTAGCAGGCTTCTGGAACATTGTGCTTGCAACAACACTGGCGATTCCGGTTGTTACATTTAAGCAGGCTATTGATCAGGATCCGGTTTACCTCGATAATAAAACATGGCAGTGGAGCTATTCCACGACAATAGGCAGTATAGAATACAAAGCCAAGCTCAAAGGGCAGATAAGAAGTTCGGATGTACTATGGAAAATGTATATATCCAAAAGCGGAGATAACGGATTCACTGATTTTCTCTGGTTCGAAGGGACATCCAGGCTCGATGCCACATCCGGACAATGGACATTATATGAAAGCAATGCATCCCCTGCAGCCTTTCTTCAGATCGACTGGACAAAAAGCGGTACCTCCGTAAGCACCATAAAGTATTCGCTGGTAAAAAATGATTCTTTCAAGGACAGCTATATTGAATACGGAACTGAAACAGGCACCTATGACAGGTATTACAGCATACATTACTATAATGGCACCAAATTCTCCGACGTAAACATTAAGTGGAATAAAGCAACCCATAATGGCACAGTGCAGAGTGCAGACTATCTCGGAGATAATTCATGGTACTGTTGGGATATAAATAAGGTAAATGCTGTCTGCCCGTAAGTAAAGGGGGTTCTGCATCTGACGATCTGAAATCCAATATATAAATGAATATCTGAGAATTCGTGTCCCGGACTGACAGGAAAATAAAGTATTCTGTGTCATCAATTTTTTTATTATTTTCGCCCCTGTTTTAAAAAGAGAATAATGTCATTAGGGAAAAAATCATTTTTACTCATATTTTTCATCCTTTTAGCTGATCAGGTTTTGAAGATCTGGGTTAAGACGCATATGGAGATTGGTCAGGAGATCCATCTTTTCGGAAACTGGGGACTTCTTCATTTCATAGAAAACAACGGAATGGCTTTTGGCATGGAAATGGGAGGCAAGCCCGGAAAGCTGATTTTAAGCATTTTCAGAATACTGGCAATATTTGGCATCGGATGGTTCCTTGTATCACTCATAAGAAGGAAGGCAAGTACAGGACTTATACTTGCAATAAGTGCAATCCTGGCGGGGGCTGCTGGAAATATAATAGACAGCGCTTTTTACGGGATGATATTCAGTGAAAGTTACAGTCAGCCGGCTATCCTGTTCCCACCCGGAGGAGGATATTCTTCCTTTCTTCACGGCAGGGTCGTTGATATGTTCTATTTCCCTGTAATAAACACTCCGTGGCCCGACTGGTCACCTATAAAAGCCGGAGAATCATTTATTTTTTTCAGGCCTGTTTTCAATATTGCAGATTCGGCAATAACGTGCGGCGTACTTTCGATTGTACTTTTCCAGAAGAGAATGTTCAGGGATTTTTCGTAATCAGGTAAGAAGTAAGAACATTTGAACAATCGAAATTCGAAATCAGAACTTCAGATTTTCTTTACATTCCATAAGTCCACCTAACTACCAAACAATTATTCAATAATTAATCCTTTTAATTTTAATAATGAAGCACTGCTTAATTAATTAAATATATCTTTGCGCTTAATACTTTTAATCTATGAATAGAATAGGAGAAAGAATTAAGAAAAAGAGGGAGCAGTTTAATTTACAGCTCAATGAATTAGCATTAAAAATTGGCATAAGTCCGAGTGCTCTTTCTCAAATTGAAAAGGCTAAATCATTTCCATCGATTTTAACATTAAAGACCATAGCCGAGAAACTTCATACAACCGTAGGTGAACTTATTGGAGAAAATGATTCGTTAGCAAATAATCCGGTTGTATATAAATCTGACATCAAGTTTATTGACCAAAACAAGTCGGGCACCTTATTCTATCTCCTCTCACATCACGATGCTAATAAGCAAATGGATACATATCTTGTGCGGTTTTCAAAAGCATCGGCCATTGATGGTTTTTTTGCCAGCGCCTTTGGACAGATATTCTCTTATGTCCTGTCGGGAGAAGTGCGATACGATTTAGACGGAAAAAGTTTTGTTCTGAAGTCGGGCGACAATATTTACTTTAACGCTAAATCTAAATTCAATACTATAAATTACTTCGATGGTATAAGTGAAATTATCTGGGTGCAATCCCCTCCTCACTTTTAAAATAAATGAAGTAATGCTTAATTTATTAAGTGTTAAATATTAAATTTGCCGATGTAATTTTTAAGTTATGACAAAACATCCTGCAATTTTTTTAGACAGAGACGGAACCATAATTGATGATATAGGACATATTAAGCATCCATCTGATGTTGTATTCTATCCTTTCACTTTTAAAGCGTTAAAATTACTTCAAAAACATTTTTTGTTATTCATAATTACCAACCAATCAGGAATAGCGAAAGAAATTATTACTGAGAATGAAGCTAATGTGGTTAATCGATATATTGTTGAATTATTAAAAGCAAAAGGTTTAGTAATTTATGATGTTTTTTGTTGCCCTCATAAAAGCGAAGACAATTGTGCATGTAAAAAACCCAAAACCTATTTCATTGAAAAAGCTCGCCAATTGTACAATATTGATTTGAACCAATCATTTATTATCGGCGACCATCCTTCGGATGTTCAATGTGGATTAAATGCTGGAATTACTCCTATTTTTCTATTAACCGGCCATGGAAACAAACATAAAAACGAAATCAAAAAGGAGACACTAGTCTGCAATAATATTTTAGAAGCAACACAATATATAAACTCAAAAAATGAATAATTAGTGAGTAACCTGTTGAATATTTTAAAAGTAAAGAATGTTATCCTCCCTGATAATATTTCAGAATTAATAAACGGGTGTAAAAACTATACGGTATTCAATACCACCGCTGAACTTAGAATTGCGGCCACCAACGGAAAAGACAATGTTGAGTTTGAAGTGAAATATAATGTGCCGGGAAAAGGTAATTATGTGGAAGCATTTGTTCAGCAGGTAAAAAACGGCATTTCAGTTAATTATACAGAAGCATATATGCGCCGCAGGGATCCCGGAACTATGGCAATTGCCGATGACAAACCAACAGATAAAAAACGATTTATTGAAAAATATGGTTATGAGTTTGCCAAATTGCAGACAGAAACCTTTGATTGGTTGAAGAAACAGGATTTAGCTGTTTTCTTCTACTTTGCAGGAAGGGAAAATATTGGTTCGTTGGGAATTGCCATTACGCCTGCCAATGCTGCCTTTTTTGCTCTGGGGTTGTCAATGTTACAGGAGATGGTCGCAGTTGATGAATTGAAGGATAATTCAGAACTGAAATCGGTAATTTTTGTGGCACCTGTTTTCAGGCATACTCATTTTAACGGAAAGCAGGTTGTTGTCCACAACCGAACAGAATCAATCCACGAACTTTATTCATATAATTTATATCCCGGGCCAAGTGCAAAAAAAGGTCTTTATGGTGTAATGCTTACTCAGGCCGAAAAAGAAGATTGGATTATAGCGCATTGTTCAGCAGTACAATCAATCAGTCCGTATGACAATTTAACCACATTCATGCACGAAGGTGCCAGTGGTGGCGGGAAGAGCGAAATGCACCAGCACATTATCAGAGAGGCTGACGGACGTGTACTTATAGGCCGTAATACACTAACCTCCGAAGAAAGGTTTATTACAATACCCAGGTTCTGTTCTTTCAATTCGGTAGCCGATGATATGGCCTTTTGTCACCCGTCGGTTCAAAAAAAAGATGGCAAACTTCGGATTACTGATGCTGAGAACGCTTGGTTTGTTCGTGTTGACAGTATAAAACAATATGGAGACGACCCTTTTTTAGAGAAAAATACAATCAACCCATCATCGCCGCTGTTATTTTTAAATATTGAGACTCAACCTGGAGCAACTGCTTTAATTTGGAATCATATTCAGGATGAACCCGGAAAATCGTGTCCAAACCCAAGGGTTATTATACCCCGAAAATCAGTCCCAAATGTAGTTGACAACCCTGTTTCGGTTGATATCAGGAGTTTTGGGATACGGACACCCGTTTGCACGAAAGAAAACCCATCGTATGGTATTGTTGGATTGTTTCATGTTCTGCCACCTGCTTTAGCCTGGTTATGGAGATTGGTGTCCCCACGCGGACACAACAACCCAAGTATAGTTAGCTCGGGAGGTATGGAAAGCGAAGGCGTTGGCTCATACTGGCCCTTTGCCACTGGAAAACGAGTTCCACATGCCAATATGTTGCTCAAACAAATAATCGATACGCCACGTACAACTTTCACTTTGGTTCCCAACCAGAATATTGGTGTGTGGCAGGTTGGGTTTAAACCTCAACTACTAATGCGAGAGTACCTTACACGAAGAGGTGCTGCCCGACTGAAAACTGATCAATATCAGCCTGCCCGTTGCCCGTTGTTGGGTTACGAATTAAATTATCTGACCCTTGAAGGATCACCAATACCATCGAGATTCTTAAAAGTTTACAACCAACCTGAAATTGGTTTTGAGGGTTACGATGCCGGAGCCGAAATGCTGTGGGAGTTTTTTAAAACCGAATTGCACAAATATTTAAAGGATGATTTGTTGCTTACAGGTAAACGCATTATTGATGCTTGCCTGTTGAATGCAACCATTGAAGAATATAATGAGATTATCCCGATGAGCCAATATGAATATTCATTTAATAGAATTGAGGATTATGAGCAAAGTAGTGATAATAATGGGTTCTAAAGCCGACCTTGAATGGGCTAAACAAATTAGTAACGTTTTAAAAAAATTTGAAATTGAAACAATTTCAAGAATAGCATCGGCTCACAAAGTGCCTTTAAAATGTTATAATCTGATAAAGGAATATGAAAAAGAAAACGTAGTATTTATAACCATTGCAGGGATGAGCAATGCTTTAAGTGGTTTTACCGATGCACAAACTCATTGCCCTGTAATCGCTTGTCCTCCTTATAGCGATAAGTTTGCAGGTGCCGATTTGTATTCTAGTATTCGAATGCCTTCGGGGGTTGCTCCTTTAACAATACTTAGTCCTGAAAATGCAGCATTGGCCGCAGCAAAAATTCTGGGGTTGTCAAACCCTATTATTCAAAAAAACATTATTGAATTTCAGGATGAAAAGAGAAAAGAGTTGGAAGAAGCAGATAATAATTTGGTAAATGATAGATAACAATATTAGTGAAGCTGCTCAGATTATCAAAAAAGGTGGTTTAGTAGCATTCCCAACAGAAACGGTATATGGGTTAGGTGCAAATGCATTTAACCCTTTTGCCGTTGCAAAAATATTTGAATTAAAAGAAAGACCTTCATTTGACCCATTGATTGTGCATATTGCATCGTTCGATGACCTGACAATTTTAGCAAAGGGAATAAGTGAAAACGTGATGCGTCTGGCAAAACATTTTTGGCCGGGACCATTAACAATTGTTTTACCCAAAAGCGAAATTGTGCCCGATATTGTTACTTCAGGACTTCTAACAGTTGGTATTCGTATGCCCGCCAACTCGATTGCACTTGAATTGATTAAAAGATCTAACTGTCCGATTGCCGCACCAAGCGCAAATAAATTCGGACATCTCAGTCCGGTAAGTGCTTATCATGTAAAAAAACAAATACCCGATGTTGATTATATTTTAGATGGTGGAAATTCTTCTGTTGGGATAGAATCTACAATAGTTTCGATTGAAGGTGATATATGTCAATTACTGCGTCCTGGTTCTATTACATTAGAAGACATAGAAGATGCCCTTCCAAACACATTCGTTTTCAATAGTTTAAAACCTGAAAAGTTAGTTTCGCCCGGATTGCTGAAAAGTCATTATTCGCCCCAAAAACCCTTGTATATTTTGTATGAATCGGGAAGAAAATTACCGGAGTTCTCTGGTGTGATTTTACACAGCAATCAAGATTTGAAATACAAGGCAAACAAAATTGTTTATACATCTCAAACTATCAATAAAACTGAGATTGCGTCCAATCTGTTTGCAGCTCTTCATACAATGGAAGAAGCCGATAATGTGAAAAATATTTACATTGAACCTGTTGAAGAAAAGGGTTTGGGGATTGCTATAATGGATAGGGTTAAAAAAGCAGCATACAAATATCAACTTACTTTATGAATTAATGTGGACACATACCAAAGAATCGCAAGATAAAATAACTCCCCAAAAAGCCTTGGAATTTTTAAAAGAAGGCAACCTTCGTTTTTTAAAAAATATAAAATCAGACAGAAATCTTCTTAAACAAGTAAACCAAACATCGGAAGGACAGTTCCCTTTTGCAACAATACTCAGTTGCATTGATTCAAGAACATCGGCAGAAATAATATTTGACCAGGGTTTGGGTGATATTTTCAGCATAAGGATAGCTGGAAATATTCTAAATGAAGATATTTTGGGAAGCATTGAATATGCCTGTGAAATAGCAAAGTCAAAAATTATTGTTGTTCTCGGCCATACGAACTGCGGAGCTGTTATTAGTGCGTGTAATAATATAGAAATTGGACATCTTACATCCTTATTGAAAAAATTAAAATCCGCTATCGAAAATGAAATTACAGTAACCAACAATAGAAATGGAAGTAATATTACTTTCGTAAATAGAGTTAGTATTATTAATGTAAAACAAACAATCAGACAAATTCGGGAACAAAGTTCAATTATAAGGAATTTGGAGAATAACGGGGATATTATTATTACTGGTGGCCTGTATAGTGTTGAAACTGGAGAGGTGATTTTTTTTTAATAAGCAGCTCTGAGCCCACGCTTCATAGTCAGGCATTATTCCAGAGCATCAGGACATATTACCTGACGGCTGCCGCCCGAACTCAGATTTTACTAGCAGACCATCATTTCGATTTATTAAATCTTTCTTTTGTTTTTAGGAAAAGCAATTGAAAATAAAACAGAAATGCCTAATATACCTGTTATTATCAATAATGAATAAACAACAGGTAGTTTATACCAATCAACAATTGTCATTTTTACACCGACAAAAACCAGTATTGCCGATAAACCATATTTTAGATAGTAAAAATACTTCGTAATTCCGGCTAAAGCAAAGTACAACGCCCTTAGTCCTAATATTGCAAAAACATTAGAAGTTAAAATGATAAAAGTGTCGTTTGAAATGGCAAGAATTGCGGGGATAGAATCTACTGCAAAAATCAGGTCGGTAAATTCTATAATAAGAAGTACAACAAACAGTGGTGTTGCAAATATTCGATCATTCAATTTTACAAAGAATTTGCCTTCGTGCATTGCTTCAGTAACAGGAAATAATTTTTTAAATATTCTGACTAATGGATTTTTATCAGGCTCAATTTTTTTGTCATTATGAAAAATCATTTTAATGCCTGTGAAAATTAAAAAAGCTCCGAAAATATATATAATCCAATGAAACTTGTTAATGAGAGCAACGCCGGCAAAAATAAAAATCGCACGCATTATTAAAGCCCCTAAAATACCCCAAAATAATACCTTGTGCTGGTACTTTGGGTCTATATTGAAGTAGGTAAAGAGCATGATAAAAACGAATAAATTATCGATGCTTAATGATTTTTCAATAATATAGCCGGTTAAAAATTCAACTGCTTTTTCTTTACCCATGAATATATAGATGCCATAATTAAAAATTAAGGCAAGCGAAATCCAAACAGCACTCCAGATAAGAGCTTCTTTGATTTTTACTTCATGAGATTTACGATGAAAAACACCTAAATCCAATGCTAACATTAATAGAATAAATCCAATAAAGCCAATCCATACAAAACTATCTACTACCATTATATTCTTAAATTATGTAACTAATTAAAACATAACCACCTATTAGAAGAAGTGTAAGAGTAATTGCTTTAGATTCAGATCATTATGCATCCGTAGAGGGTTGAACTGGTAGTGTCTTCCGTTTACGGTATTTATTTTCAGAATGTTTGAAGAATATAGCAGTTTCATAAAAAAATATTCTGATTTCTTACTGAAGTATAAAGGTTGATTAATGAGCAATCTCACTCAATATATCAGTGAGAGATGAGTCCCTTTTTTTAATGTAAATATCATTGTGAAAATAATCAAGTTTTTTAAGCAGATTAGCAAGGCTGTTTATCTCTTCATCTGTGAGGTTTCCAACAATTATACCGGATACTTTTCCCATTACCGGAATTATTGACCTGATCTCATCCCTGCCGGCTTGTGTTATTGAAACCCGAACACTCCTTTTATCGATATCATCGGCAGTTTCAACTATCATTCCACTATGAATAAGCCTGTTAATTATTACTGTCCCGGAAGTTTTTTCCAATATCTGCTTGGAGATAAGCTCACTCTTCCTCAGGCTTTCATATGTCATAAGTGTAATAAGAAATGAAAACTCATCAGATGTATGCAAAGAACTCTCTCTTAGAGCTTTTTTAATATACCCTTTTGCATAGCGATACATGAGTACGAATAATATTGAAATATCAGTTATTGTATTACGATATTCCTTTTTTATCCATGCCTCTTTCTCTCCTGAAATACCCCTTGTCTCAAGTTCCTTCCTGCTATTATTTATATTAAGATAATTAATAAATTCATCAATCGAATATTCATCCCTGTTGCCCTTTTCATCATCAAAAACAAAGAATTGATTGATAACAGATGTTAATATTTCATTTTTTTTCACAATACCTCCTGATTATTAACAAACATATATAGTATTTAGTTCATTTATATACTTTTTATTAATGATATTAAACATTTCAGTACTTTTATTTGTTATAGAATTTATAAATAAATGGATGGAAATTGCATCAGCTCTGGAAAGATTGCTGAAGAGATAAGCGCCGGGGTTGAACAGATTTGAGTTGATGTTTTTAAATGACTTAAAGAAAAATAGCAAATGAAAAGCACATACAGGTTTTTGATTATCGTGACAATAATTTTATTTGTCAACTGCACGCGGGTTACTGCACAATTAACATTTGATTTTGAAACCGGGGTTGTTAGTACCGGATATAATAATGTCCGTATCCCTGGCGATCAGGGTACATTATTCTCCTTTAACGAAGATCTGAATGCATCGTCTGAATTATTTTACCGGATAAGGATCAGTTATACTATCGGTACCCGCCATACAGTGTCTGCCCTATACGCCCCGTTAACAACTAATTATAGCGGAAGAGCATCAAATGACATTGATTTTTCAGGGGAAACGTTTCCTGCAAATACCGACCTTTACGGTACTTATATGTTTAATTCGTACCGGTTAACATACCGTTATGAATTAGTTCGAAAACCAAAATTTGAGTTTGGTCTTGGATTTACTGCAAAAATAAGAGATGCTAAAATTGCGCTTTCATCTCCCGGTCTTGAAGCTGAAAAAACAAATATAGGTTTTGTTCCAATTATTAATTTCAGAATGCACTGGCATTTAAATGAAAAATTAGGTGTTCTTATTGAAGGCGATGCTCTTGCAGCTCCACAGGGAAGAGCTGAAGATGTGCTCGTTGCCGCAACATACAGGCTTTCTGACCTTATCGGGTTTAAGGCCGGATACAGGTTGCTCGAGGGTGGTGCAGACAATGATGAAGTTTATAACTTCGCTCTAATCCATTATGCTTCAGTTGGTATTTATATATATCTTTAATAATGGGTTATTGACATTCAATGAAACATTTCAAATATTAAAGGATTAGTATCAATTGAATTTAAAAGAATAGCGTCTGACGTGAAAAAGCCTGCCAGGGTAAAGCCACAATTCAGGGATTTTTCGTATAAAGATGATAAGTAAGAACAATTGAGCAATCGAATTTTGAAATCAGAAATTCAATATACTTTATACTGTTTAGTTACTGACAGCAGCCGCTGACGCAGTTCAATATGGTTTTCAGATTTTCGTGTTTTAGAAAATACCATGTATTTTTCCCTTCCCTTTTTGAGGCCAGCACACCCCTGTCCTTAAGTATTCCAAGATGATGAGATGCAGTGGATTGTTCTATCCCGAGCTGCTGGTGAATTTCAGTTACTGTTTTCTTCCTCCCGTCTTCCAGGCATCCCACAATGGATATTCTCAATGGATGTGCAATAGCCTTAAGCATATTGGCCGCTTTTTCAAGACTTTCAGGGTTCAGATCTTTAAATTCCATTCTTAACAAATTATGTTGAAGCAAAGATATATAAATATGTTGATATGTTGAGAGCTTGATTGTTATGAATGAAATCAATTAAAATCAAATAACATTGAACCAACAGGTTAGACGATGTGACCTATTTTAGTATATTTGGAATTAAATAATTTACTATGCCGGTTCTGACAAGTATTAAGAAACCAGTTCTGAAGGAAATGGCAGAATTTGAAGCCTACTTCGGAAAGACAATGCATAGTAATATTCCTTTACTGAATATAATCCTGAATTATATTTTGCGCCGTAAGGGTAAGCAAATGAGGCCATTACTAGTATTTCTTACTGCAAAGCTAAATGGAGAAATAGGAGAACCCACTTATGTAGCTGCCACGTTTATTGAGCTTCTGCATACTGCATCCCTGGTTCATGATGATGTTGTTGATGATGCAAATGAACGGCGTGGTGCCCTTTCAATAAATGCCCTCTGGAATTCAAAAATAGCAGTTCTTGTTGGTGATTATATGCTTTCGAAAGGAATGCTGATAAGTGTGGAAAAAAACCGTTTTGATATGCTTGAGATTGTATCTGAAGCAGTTAAATCAATGAGTGAAGGAGAGTTGCTGCAGCTGCAAAAAGCAAGAAAATTAAATATAACAGAAGCCGACTATTTTAAAATAATTATCAGTAAAACAGCTGCCCTGTTATCTGCCTGTACAGCATGCGGCGCCAGGTCGGTAACAAATGATATTGAAAGAATCCGGCTGATGAAGGAATTTGGCGAAAATATAGGCATCGCTTTTCAGATAAAAGATGACCTTCTGGATTATGAAGGAAACGGACTGACAGGAAAGATCGCCGGAAATGATATTAAGGAAAAGAAGATTACGCTTCCATTAATTCATGCACTGGAACAAACGACAAATTCGCGGAAAAGGCATATTCTCGGCATTGTTAAAAGCAAGAAGAAAACAAAATCTGACATTAATGAGGTCATAGCTTTTGTCTCAGAAAACGGAGGAATGGATTATGCCGATTTGAAGATGAACCAATACCGGGACAAAGCACTTGCAATTCTGGATTCTTTCCCGGATTCCGAGGTTAAAAATTCACTCAGGCAGTTTGTTAATTACACAACTTCAAGAAAAAAATAGGATTCGCCGGAATAGTTACAATTACTACTTCTCAGCCTCGAGAGCAATTTTCGCAACCTTATCCATATCGCTGGCATAATACCTCGATCCGATATAGAACAATACAGAGCCCAACAGGAGCACTAGCGGAAGAAAAGAAAGAGCTGTTTTTATACTGTAAAGATCGTACAGCTTTCCTATAACAATAGGTGCAGTGGAAGAACCAAGCAGATTTTGAACTATAACTGCTATGGCGTACGACATTGCCCGCAACCCTGGATGAATAACATCCTGAGTCACTGAGGCAGCTCCTGAAATAAATGCCATAATCAGAACACCCATTATCAGCAAAAGAATAAATTGGATTGTACCCTCAAAAAACGAAAGGGCTGCAAATAAAAAAATCGCTGTCAGGAATGTTGAAACTGTCGGAAAAAGCAACCTGGCCCTTGGTTGTGTCTTTCTCCATCTGTCGGTGAGGTAACCACCCAGGGGCGCTCCCACTATTGCCAGTACCATTACCGCACTTGCCAGAGTCCCGGCTTTATCCTGGGCCAGATCACGCTCGACCTGAAAGTAGGTTGACAACCATGTTATCAGCGCTGTTGTCACAAATACAACACATGCTATTCCAAAATATGTGAAAATCAGGGAGGGTTTGGTGATAAATTCCTGAAAAATATCGCTGGCTTTCATTTTGACCTTATTGTTCATCTTGTCAATAAATGAAAGGTCAACAGTTTTATAATCTTTAACAAACAAAAAGAGGATTGCCACTATAAGACCCGGAATTGCAACAATTCCGAAAGCATGTTTCCATCCGAATTTCAATGCTATAATACCACCGGCGAGAACTCCAATAGCAGTGCCAAGGGGAATTGATGCATTCCATAAACCCATCATCTTTGACCTTTTTTCCAGCGGATACAAACCAGCGATCATGGCAGTCCCTCCCGGAGAATATCCTGCTTCACCGACACCGATAAGAAGCCGGGCCATAAAAAGCTGAACAAAATTACCTGTAAGAGCACATAAAAATGTAGCCAGACTCCACAGGATAGCCATGATTCCAATGGTTTTGCTCCTACTCCATCTGTCTATCAGGATTGAAACGGGAAATGTCAGAAGCACTATCGCCCAATACACTGCTGAAACAAGCATCCCACTCTGGGTGTGTGTTATTCCCCAGTCTTTTTCAATTGAAGTGAACATTGAAGTAACAACCATCCTGTCGATATAATCGAACATATATAACAGGAAAAGCAAGGCAAAAACATAATTAGAGTATCCTTTTGAAAAAAGGTATCCGCTGCGGTCTTCAGGCTTCTTCATTCTGACTGGCTTAAGTAAAATTCTTTAACCAAGTAAATAAAAATAAATGGCAGTTGGATTTTTTTATTGTAATTTTAGGTCTTTATACTTACATCATCCTGCAAAGAATTCTGTTTTCCTTTAACAAAAAATAAACAACTATGACAACCTTGAAACAAATCAATGAATTTCTTGAATCACAGCCAATTGCAATGATCGGAGTATCGCGTAATCCAAAAAAATTCGGATACGCTGCGTTTAAGGAACTTAAAGACAAGGGTATGAATATTCTGCCTGTCAATCCTGAAGCGGAAGAAATTTTGGGCCAAAAAACGTATCATAATATTTCACTGCTTCCTCCTGAGGTTCAGGGTATTATTATTCTTACAAACAAAGAAAGAACTGCCTCCCTGATCAGGGAAGCAAAAGAAAAGGGAATAAAAAAGGTTTGGATACAGCAGCACGCTGACAGCAAAGAAGCCATTGATGAGCTCAGGGATTCCGGAATCAATTATATTACCGGTGAATGTATTCTGATGCATTATAAACCTCACAGCATTCATAAGTTCCACAAAAACATTAAAAAGCTTTTCAGGATGTTCCCTAAATGACAAAAGCAGAATTAATAAAATATTGAGTATTATCTGAATGATCCTGAATGACAGAAATTAACCTTCCATTTATTACTGAATTTAAAGTAAGGGATTACGAATGCGATCTGCAGGGAGTTGTGAATAATGCAAATTACCAGCATTATCTGGAACATGCCAGACATGAGTTCCTTGTTTCAAAAGGAATAAGCTTCGCTGAACTGCATAATGAAGGAATAGATCTTATTGTTACCAGAGTGGAAATCGATTATAAATTTCCCCTCAGAAGCAGTGATAAATTTTCTGTCATAACATGGATTGAGAGAGAAGGAAATGCAAGGCTCCTGTTCATACAGGACATCTTCAGAATTCAGGATGAAAAACATATTGTTCATGCACGTGTGACCGGTGTGGCTACCAAAAAAGGCAGACCTGTTCCACCAGGGGACCTGGTTTCCAGACTAGGACTGAAATAATCAAAGGGTGAGCCGGAGTTCACTATGCTGGCTTCGGCTCCGCTCAGCCAGCTAATTTCGTACCAGACCGTAAACAAATTAATGTCCGGATTTGTTCTTAATGAATGAGCTAAACATGGAAGTCAGGAACAATAATAATATTTCATCATGGGTAAGAAAAATCTGACACGCAGGCAGTTCGTTTCAACTGTTACGGTTGGAGCAGGAACTATTTTGCTGGGGAACGCTGTAAATGCGTTTTCAGCCAACCCATCAGGTCTGTCAACCAATCCGCTTCAGGTAGTCAGGATGGGGAATTCCACGATTAAATCCACTCTTCTTGGTATCGGCACCGGATTCAGCGGCTTTAACCGTTCCTCAAATATTACAAGAGCGGGAGTTGCTGAAAAAGTAATCCGGCATGCATATGAAAGAGGAATCCGCTTATTTGATACAGCCGACAGTTATGGAACACATCCCTATACTGCAGCTGCGCTCAAAGGTATTCCAAGGGAAGAATATACTCTGGTATCAAAGATGTGGCTTACACCGGGGGGTATTCCTGACAAGGATCGCGGAGCTGCCGATCAGACTGTAGAACGCTTCAGGAAAGAACTCCAGACCGATTATATTGATCTCGTTCAGATCCATTGCATGACAGATGCTGACTGGACCGAAAAGTATAAAAAGCAAATGGATATACTTGAGGACCTAAAAGCAAAACAGATCATCCGCAATCACGGGGTATCGGTTCATTCCCTTGAAGCGATGGAAGCATGCGTGGGCAATCCATGGATTGATGTAATTCATGTTCGTGTGAATCCATACGGAGAAACAATGGATAAAAAAGATCCGGCACTGGTAATTCCTGTAATTGAAAAATTACACAAGGAAGGAAAGGGTGTGATTGGTATGAAACTTATAGGCGATGGAAAATACAAGGACGATTCTGAAAAGATCAATAATACAATAAAATATGTTCTCGGGCTGGGCACAGTGGACAATATCATAATCGGGTTTGAAGCTACTGAACAAATTGACAATTATATCGGAAGGCTTGAGGCTGCCCTGAGGTCAATGTAATAAGAACTTGTTTTTATACCATATATATGTTAAAACTTTTCATTGCACTTGCAATAGGAACTATCGGCTTTTCTTTTATCCGGAAAGATGCGCAACCTGAAATAATACAGACCGGAGAAAAAATTGAAAAACTTTCCGGCGGATTTCTTTTTACTGAAGGACCCACCGCGGATGATAAGGGAAATGTATATTTTACTGACCAGCCTAATGACAGGATCATGGTGTGGAAAAACTCATCAGGCCTTTCAACTTTCATGCAGCCCAGCGGCCGTTCCAATGGTCTGGCATTTGATAATAAAGGTTCTTTGTGGGCATGTGCGGATGAAAAAAATGAATTCTGGAAGATTGAGCAGAACAAATCCTATATTGATCTTCCTCTAAAATACGACAATAAGTTACTCAATGGTCCTAATGATCTGTGGATAACTGAAGCAGGAGGAATATATTTTACTGATCCGTATTATCAAAGACCTTGGTGGAAACACACTTCTATGCCGCAGGATTGTCAGGGTGTATATTACCTGAATCCTGACCATAAAACCCTTACCAGGGTTATTGATGATCTGAAGCAGCCAAATGGCATTGTAGGAACTCCTGACGGGAAGATTCTGTATATAGCTGATATTGGGGCAAATAAAACATATTCTTATACTATAATGCCGGATGGAAGCCTGAGCGACAAAAAACTTTTCTGTGAACTGGGTTCAGACGGAATGACCATTGACAGTGAAGGAAATATATATCTTACCGGAAAAGGTGTTACCATTTTTGATAAAAACGGCAAACAAACAGACCACATTGAAGTACCTGAAGACTGGACAGCCAATGTATGTTTCGGGGATCCTGATCTGAAAAGTCTCTTTATTACCGCAAGCAAAGGCCTTTACAGGGTAAAACTAAAAGTAAAAGGTACAAAAGGCTGATTTTTTTTATTCTTCCTTTCAATAGCTTTTTATTAACAATGATAAATAACATCAGGCTATTTATTTAATTCTTATTTTATTTTCTTTATTATTGTAGTACTAACCAGATCTACTGATTTCAGTAATCGTATTTCGAAAAAATATATGTCAATGGAAGGAACGCGCAGAGCGAATGTTAAGCCAGGAATTGCAGTTATGGTTGAATTAACTGAAGATAAAAGAACAGGCCGTTTAACAGAAGGCAGAGTAAAAGAAGTATTGACTTCATCACCGAATCACCCTCACGGCATAAAGGTTATGCTTGAAAATGGCCTTGTAGGACGGATTAAACAAATAGTCTGATCTTGCCTGTTGGCAGAATCAATCCAAAATTTATTAAATTTGTGACCTGTGAAAATTAGGTTTTCACTTGTGATCATTCTATTATTCACCAATCCATAAGAAATGAAATACGATGATTTTCTTGTACGCTCCTTAGGCAAGGGAAATGTTGTTTCTCCCCTGAAGCATACTCAAAGAGAAGACCATCCGGTTTATAAATTTGTTGGTGAAAATGAGAGAATACTTTATGATGTCTCTCTTGATAATTTCAATAAATGCAAAGAAACCGGGGAGATACCTGTTTCATTTGAAAAAGCCGGACCAAAAGAAAAATTATACTTTGAACCTGCCAAAACAAAGGTAGCCATTGTTACCTGTGGCGGCTTATGTCCCGGACTCAACAATGTTATCCGCAGTCTTGTAAATGAGCTCTACTACAGATATGGCATCAGCAGGATCTACGGAATACAATATGGATATGAAGGACTGGTTTCGAAATATAATCATCCGGTCGTAGATCTGACGCCTCAGCTTGTCAGTGATATACATCTTATAGGAGGTACAATCCTCGGATCATCAAGGGGTAATCAGGATGTCGGGCAGATGGTCGATACCCTCGAGATAATGAATATCAATATCCTGTTTTGTATCGGAGGTGACGGAACCCTGAGAGGGGCACATGCCATTCAGCAGGAGATTGAAAAACGAAATCTGAAGATTACTGTGGCCGGGATCCCAAAAACAATTGATAATGATATTGACCTTATTCAGAAATCTTTTGGTTTCGAAACAGCATTTTCAATTGCTAACGATATCATACGCAATGCACACAATGAAGCATCCGGCGCTTATAACGGGATAGCTCTTGTAAAGCTCATGGGACGTGACTCCGGATTCATAGCTGCCAGTGCAGCTCTGTCGATACAGGAGGTCAATTTTGTCCTTGTTCCTGAATTCTCATTTGATCTTTATGGCCAGCGTGGCTTTCTTAAGCTCTTAAAAAAGAGACTGGAAGACAGACATCATGCAGTGGTCGTTGTAGCTGAAGGTGCAGGGCAGGATTTCTTTGAACCCGGCAGCCATGAAAAAGATGCATCCGGAAATATCAGGCATAAAGATATCGGGGTATATTTAAAGGAGAAGATTAAAGAGGATTTTGATTCAAAGGGATTTTCGCATGCAATAAGGTATATCGATCCCAGTTATATTATCAGGAGTGCTCCTGCAAATGCCAATGACAGTAAGTTCTGCAGTCTTCTGGCTCAGAATGCCGTTCACGCTGCACTATCAGGGAAAACAGATTTCGTTGTCGGATTCTGGAATAATCATTTCACCCTTATTCCAATACCGATGGTTGTTGCAAAAAGAAAAAAAATAGATGTTGAGGGTGAATTATGGTGGAATGTCCTGGAAGCTACAGGCCAGCCAATCAGTATGAAGAATCCATGATATGATAAAAAATATAGTGTTTGACCTAGGGAATGTACTCATCAGCTTCAGGCCGGATGAGTTCTTTGAGAAGAAAAAGTATCCGGCCATGCTCAGGGCTACAATCATTGATGATATTTTCAAAAGCAATGAATGGGCTCTTCTCGACCAGGGTGAAATAAATACCCGCGAAGCAATAGAAGCAATCGCTTTGAAGTCATCGCTCAAAAAAGAGGAAATAGAGCATGTGTTTAACTTAAGAAAGAAACTGATGTTTCCCCTTGACCTTAATGTTAAACTCCTTCCAAAGCTAAAGAAACAGGGTTTTAAGCTGTATTTCCTTTCTAACTTCCCCATTGATATCTTTGAAGAAATAAAAACAGGATACTACTTTTTTAAATATTTTGACGGGGGAGTAATTTCTTCAGAGGTAAAATTTTCAAAACCCGACAGGCGAATTTATGAAATCCTGATTGAAAAATATTTGCTTATCCCTGAAGAATGTCTTTTCATAGACGATATTGAATTAAATGTCAAGGCAGCCGAGGCAACCGGAATGAGAGGCCTTTTTACCTTCGGCTCGCTCGAAATTTCTAAAGAACTTGAAACAGCTCTGAATTCTTCCCTCTGAAGCTGCAATATTTAAGCCCACCGGACATAGTAACGAAAAATAACTGATTCTCGCAGAGTTAAGTCTTGAGAAAATTCATGTAATTAACTACCAGCCAAAATGATACACGCATTCAGAAGCAAGTTGTTCCACGTGAAAACTGTATCAATTTTTGAAATATCCGAGCAGAACAGTAGTTTTTGAACGACCAATAGCTGTCTCCAGTTCAGTTTTTGTAGCAGTTTTGATTTTATCAACCGATCCGAATACTTTAAGCAATTTCTCTTTTGTCTGAGGTCCTATTCCTTTAATCTGATCGAGATCGGATTTAATCATATCCGACGAACGTTTATCGCGATGGAAATTTATCCCGAACCTGTGCGCTTCATTTCTGAGGTGCTGGATTATTTTCAGACTGATTGAATTTTTATCCATATAAATCGGAACACTGTCTCCGGGAAAATATATCTCCTCGAGTCTCTTGGCAATTCCTATTACGGTAATTTTATCCTTTAAGCCCAGTTTGCTTATGCTTTTCATTGCCGAAGAAAGCTGTCCTTTGCCACCATCAATTACAACAAGCTGGGGAAGATCCTGGTTTTCCTCTATCATCCGCCTGAACCTTCTGTAAATAATTTCCTCCATTGAAGTAAAATCATCAGGGCCGGTAACTGTCTTTATATTGAAATGACGGTATTCTTTTTTGGAGGGCTGCCCATTCCTGAATACAACACATGCGGCCACCGGGTTTGATCCCATGATGTTTGAGTTATCAAAGCATTCTATATGAACAGGAATGTCGGGCATATGAAGATCATTCTTGAGCTTTTCAAGGTTCTTTCCGGTTCTTGCCTGGGGCGCATGTTCCATCCGCTTCTTCTTTTGCTCCAGCTTATAATATATTGCATTCCGCTCCGCCAGTTCCAGAAGCTTATGCTTTTCCCCGGTCACCGGGACTGTATATTTTATTTTATTCAGTTTAAGATCAGGCATGAAGGGAACAATTATTTCCGGAGAATCGCTGCAAAGTTTCTGCCTGATCTCAGTAATTGTAAATGCCAGTATTGACTCCTTCTCTTCATCGATCCTTATTTTAAGCCCGAGGGTATATGCCTGGACAACCGCCCCCTGAACAACCTTCAAAAAATTGACGTAAGCATTATCCGATTCCTGTGCGAACCCGAATACATCAACATTTTTAATTGTATTGCTCACAATTGCAGAGCGGCTTCTGAAGCCTGCAAGCATCTCGATTTTATCTTTTATCAACTGGGCATCTTCATACCGCATTTCCTGAGAATACTTATTCATCTGTATTTTAAGATGGTCGATAACCTTTGAAATATTTCCTCTGAGTATATCTTTTATCTGCTGCATGTTCTCATTGTACTCCGGTTCCTGTTGATTTCCGATACAAGGTCCCTTGCAGTTACCGATGTGATACTCAAGGCAAACCCTGAACTTCCCTGCCGCTATATTAGGCTCTGTGAGGTTCAGATTGCATGTTCTTAATTTATATAGCTGCCTTATGAGCCGGATCAGTGTCCTGACCATCAGGGCAGATGTATATGGCCCATAGTAAATTGATCCGTCCCTGATTACATTTCTTGTGCTGAAAACTCTTGGGAATGGTTCTTTTTTTATACAGATCCATGGGAATGTTTTGTCGTCCTTTAATAGGATATTGTACCGGGGCTGATGCTTTTTGATCAGATTATTTTCCAGAAGTAATGCATCAGATTCGTTCTCTACAACTATGTGCCGCACATTGCTTATTTTCTTTATAAGGACAGTTGTCTTACCCGACTGGTTTTTGGTAAAATACGAGGCAACGCGTTTTTTTAGATTCTTCGCCTTGCCGACATATAATATTAAATCCATGGAGTCTATAAACTGGTAGACTCCCGGCTTATCAGGAAGTAGTGATAGAATCGATTTTATTTTTTCTTCTGTATTCACAGATTATTTAATATCTGGCAAAGATAATAAAGAGTTGCAAGTGAAATGATACCGAAAACATTCAATGGAAGAAGCCTCTCTCGCCAAACCCCCGACGTCAACCTAAGCTATTAGGAAATCATTAAATATGCTGTATCGTTTTGATAGCCTGTTATCTAAGTTTCCCCCCGCTAGAAGGCGGGGTTATTTTGTCTCAACGAGAAGGGGATCCCTCATTTTCGCTAACCCCTCGCAGACTCAGGGTTAGCGAAAATTCGGGATGACAATGCCATTTATTTTAGTGGAGGAAGAAGCGGCGATTCGAAAGATTTATTTATATCTACTATTTTTGAGTTCGAATCGCCGCTTCTTTCTCCTCATATCCAACTACTTAAATGTCATTCCGAACGCAGTGAGGAACCCCCTTCTCGCTTCAGGAAATTAGTTAATTTACCAGATGTGTATAAAGATTAGCTTCAAAAGGAGAGCCTGCCCCGCCTTCTAGCGGGGGGAAACTAACAAACCCACAACGCTCCTTCGTCGGTCGGGGCAGGCCCTCGGCCGGAGTGAGAGGGGCTTTAAGTAAATAGACTACAGGTAATAAGCTGTATATGTTTGATATTCAATTACTTATTAAAATATCATAATGGTTATTCAAAAAATAAGGGCACCAATTGGAATTTATTTACATTAAATAATCCTCTATCCCCTATCTTGAGTTCCGGAATCACCAGCAGTGCCATAAATGACAATGTCATGAACGGAGCTGCCATACTGCAGCCCATGGACTTTACTTTTCTGTTAAGATTTTCATATTCATGTGCTACTTCCTCGCATGACCTGGTTGTCATTATTCCCGCAATATTCAGCTGAATTGATTCAATCTTACCTTCCTGTGAAGCAGCCAGACCTCCTTTCAATCTTACTATTTCATTTATGGCATCAGCAATATTCCTGTCGTTTGTACCGACACAAATAATATTATGACTGTCGTGAGCGACTGAACTTGCAAAAGCTCCTTTCTTTAAACCGAAGCCTTTAATAAAACCGATAACAGGTTCTGAATCTTTATACCTGTCCTTGACAACGATCTTCAGAATATCATTAGTTGTATCAGACTCAAGATACTTTTCTGCATTGGAAGAACCGATAACTTCTTTTGTGAGCAGTTCCCCATCAAAAGCTTCTATTATTCTGATCTTTCCAGTATGATTGAGTACCCTTAGATCTTCCTCTTTCAAAGGCTGACACCTGAAATTATTAACAGGCTTGCCAGGTTTATATCTGAATTGAACCCTTCCTTCTCCAAATATCTTTTTTCCGTTTATCCATGTTTCAGATACATTCATTTTTTGCAGACTATCCACTATGATAAAATCAGCATTGTCACCCGGTTTCAGCATACCTGAATCCAGATTATAGTGATTGACAGGATTTATAGTTGCACTTCGAATAACATCAAAAGCGTTATAACCTTCTGAAATAAGCTTTCCAATCAATCTGTTTATGTGTCCTTTTAGAAGCATTTCGGGATGAAGATCATCGCTGCACAACATTACAGATTCAGGATCAGATCGGAATAATTCTTTAAGCGAATCAAGGTTCCTTGCAGCGCTTCCTTCACGGATGAGTATTTTCATTCCCAGGGAAATCTTTTCCTTTGCCTCCTCAAGTGTACTGCATTCGTGATCCGTAGTAATACCTGATGAAATATACTTCTTAAGCATTTCACCAGATAGTCCGGGAGCATGACCATCGATTGGTTTACCAAGGTTTTTGGCTATTTCCAATTTTTCATGAACTTCCCTGTCATCGTAAATCACTCCTGGGTAATTCATCATTTCCGACAAATACTTTATTTCCGGCAGCTGAAGCAATTCAGTTACTTCTCCGCCATTCAATGTTGCCCCGGTAGTCTCAAATTTTGTAGCAGGCACACATGATGATGCACCGAACCAGAATTTGAGCGGGACTTTCTTTCCATCCTTTATCATGAAGTAAATTCCCTTGATGCCCAAAACATTTGCTATTTCATGCGGATCCGAAACTACCCCGACAGTTCCATGCTTCACCGCGCTCATAGCAAAAGCTCCCGGTGTTACCATTGAACTCTCAATATGAATATGCGAATCAATTAATCCAGGCATTATAAAAACATCAGGTGCAGAACTCACCTTTTCTGATTTTACAATTTTCCCATTGCCAATATGCAGACAAGCAGGATAAATATCTCTATTAAAAATATCAACCAGATGACCACAAATTTTCATAAATCTCCAGATTTGAACAGAGTATATTAAAAAAACGGAAGTTTTGTTCCACGTGGAACATTACCTGCCAAGATACATCAACAGAATATTTATATCCGAAGGTGAAACCCCGCTGATCCTGCCAGCCTGTCCTACATTGACAGGTTTAATCCTCTTAAGCTTCTGCCGTCCTTCGGTTGAAATTGAGATCAGTTCACTGTATTCAATATCATCGGGAATCTTTAAATCTTCGAGTCTCTTAATTTTGTCAGCCACAATTTTTTCCCGAACTATGTATCCTTCATACTTAATCTTGATCTCTGCAGATTCTGAAATTTCACCAAATCTACCGGATTTAATTGCCCTCAGATTTCCACTTCCTCTAATTAACTTAATTAATGCGCTCATCTCTATCTGAGGTCTGGATGCCAGGGTTACAGCTTTTAATTTCTGGGTAATAATATTTGTATCAACTTTTGTAAGAAAATCGTTTACTTCCTCCGGGGACACACTGGTGTTGTTCAAAAAATCAATTACCTCATCAATCAGACTTTCCTTTTCCTCAAGACGCTGAACTCTTTCAGCGGATACAGTTCCCAGACTATACGCCTTTCTGGTCAGTCTTTCATCTGCATTATCCTGCCTCAGAAGTATCCTGTATTCTGCTCGCGAAGTAAACATTCTGTATGGTTCATCTACGCCCTTGGTTACAAGGTCATCGATTAGAACACCTATATATGATTCTTCCCTGCCCAGAATGAAAGATTCCTTATTCCTTATTTTTTGAACTGCGTTAATGCCAGCCATTATACCCTGGGCAGCTGCTTCTTCATATCCAGTTGTACCATTAATCTGCCCTGCAAAATATAAATTCGAAATTCTCTTTGTTTCCAGAGTATGTTTTAACTGGGTAGGCTGGAAAAAGTCATATTCAATGGCATACCCGGGCCGGAAGATTTCTACCTTTTCGAGACCTTTAACTTTTCTTAAGGCCTTGAGCTGTACTTCAAGAGGAAGGCTGCTTGCAAAACCATTAATATAGTATTCAACCGTATCCAAACCTTCAGGTTCCAGAAAAAGCTGATGTGAGAGCTTATCTTTAAAAGTCACTATTTTATCTTCCACACTAGGGCAATAACGGGGCCCCCTTCCCTTTATCCTGCCGGTGAAAAGCGGACTGAATTCCAGACCTTTTCTCAACTCATCATGAACATCTTCATTAGTTTGGGTAAGAAAGCAACTCATCTGCGGAGATCTATTTCTTTCCTCTTCCATATAAGAGAATGTCCTACCCTCTTCATCACCTTTTTGTTCGACCAGGGCAGAGAAATCTATTGTCCTTCCATCTATCCGTGCGCTTGTTCCGGTCTTCATCCGCTCAACAGTAAAACCTAATTGTTCGAGTTGTTCACTGAGACCCGTGGATGCTGAATCTCCCGATCTTCCTCCTTTTATCCTGGAAAATCCAATATGCATCAGACCATTTAAAAATGTTCCATTTGTAAGGATCACTGCATCGGACATGAATTTTGTACCAAATGAAGTTTGCACACCAACAACCCTATCTCCTTCAAGCAATAATAAAGTTGCTTGCTCCTGCCAGATATTCAGGTTTCCGGTATGCTCGAGCACTTTTCTCCATTCTCCTGTAAATTTCTGACGGTCGCATTGAGCCCGCGGACTCCACATAGCCGGTCCCTTCGATTTATTGAGCATTCTGAACTGAATCATACTCCGGTCAGTGACAATACCGCTCATTCCGCCCAATGCATCAATCTCCCTTACAATCTGACCTTTTGCTATTCCCCCCATTGCCGGATTACAGGACATCTGGGCAAGTTTTGTCATATCCATTGTAATAAGCAACGTTCTGGCTCCCATCACAGCGGCGACATGAGCTGCTTCACATCCCGAATGCCCGCCACCTACTACTATTATATCATATCTGAATTCCATTATAATCCTCCTTAAATCTTTTAAGCCACGAATCTTCCATTTCTCTCATCTCTTTTCTTCCAGCTTCAGATTTATCATCATAATCCAGTAAATGCAATACTCCATGAATAATTACCCTTGTAATTTCACTTTCAAAACTAACTTTATAGTTGATGGAATTCTCCCTGACGCTATCTAAACTGATATAGATTTCTCCATTTACTATATCCCCGTTGTTATAATTAAATGTAATGACATCAGTGTTATAGTCATGGGTAAGAAACTGAACATTTATACTTCTCAGGAAATTATCACTTGTTATTATGAAATTCAGCTCTCCTTCCTTCTTCTTTTTAGTACCAATGACATCCTTAATCAGCCTCGCGGTTTTCCTCCATCCTTTAAGCCTGTAGTCTGTCTCATCATAAAATATTCTTATGCTCAAGACAAGATATTTTTAAATGTCAAAGTTACGGTATTTCCCTGATCATTATACTTAATGCTATCGGCAAGTCTCGACATAAGAAATACTCCTCTTCCGTTCTGCGCTTCAATGTTTTCCGGCCTTGTAGGATCAGGAATTTTATCAGGCTGGAATCCGGTTCCTTCGTCTGAAACCTGAATAATCAGATCACTTCCTGTGCAGTCAATAATTATATCAACCATTTTTTCAGGAATACCGTTATTACCGTGCAATATAGCATTATTCACTGCCTCCAGAGTGGAAACAAGAATCTTGCCATAATTATTATGTGTTATTCCCACCTCAATAATTACATCTTCTATTGTTTTCTCTACAATACTTAAATTTCCCATTTTGGAATTTATCTTTAGCTGCTTATGCATTGCCGGTTAAATAATATTCCGTTTATACTGAAAAACAGAGCATTTGTTACATTATGACCACTAAATTTTTGTTATCCATATCTCAGGATCAAGATATTTTGTCTCAAAAATCATAAATTTCAATACACTATTATTATCTTCCGGATCTGAGTAAACCTCTCCTATATCCTGCTTAACATCAACCTTATCTCCTGGTTTGACCCTCACATTTACAATATTTGCATATACCGACAGAAACTTACCATGCCGGATTATAACTGTCATATTTGCTCCTGATATCGGAAATACTTTAACCACTTCTCCCTGAAATATACACCTTGCAGTTATCTTTCCGGAACTTGTAATCTCAACACCTATATTATCTTCTGTAAGATATTTAAGAACAGGGTGCTTCTGTATACCAAAATGGCTTGTGACTATTCCTTTCTCAACCGGCCATGGCAGCCTTCCTTTATTCTCAGCAAAATTTTCTCCTATCAGCTTTTGTTCAGGAGTATTATCTGATTTAATAGCTTTTCTCCTTTCATCTTCTATCAGTCGGGCAATTTCATTTTCTATCTTTTTTGCAATTCTCTTCTTTTCGTCCAGCTCTTTTTTAAGTTGTTTTTCCTTGTTGCTCAATGTTTTAACCAGTTTTTGCTTTCTTAGCTGCTCTGTTTGCAGCAGGCTTTTTTGCTGTTCTTCCCTGGATTTTAAATCAGAAATCCGATAAAGATCCACCTGAAGTCTGGTCTTGGTTGTATTAATCTGATCTCTGAGCTCAGATATAATTTCTGACTCCCTCCTTCTGAATTTAGCAATCTGTTTAAGATATTTCAATCTCTTGTATCCCTGATTAAAGTCCTTTGCGCTCAGGATGTATACAAGATCAGGATTTCCTTTTTGCAACCTGTAAGAATTGACAACCGCTCTGGCATATTCTTTTTTTAATTCGACCATATCCTCTTCCATCATCTCTATCGCCAGCGTATTAAGATTTATCCGGTCTGTAATCAATGTAATCTCTTCATGCATTCCTTTAATTACAGATTCCCTTAATGTCAGTTTTTTGCCAATAATCTTCATGGCATTCATGCTTTGAGACTTTTCCTTAGCAGTTGACTTCAAAAGTTTATCTACATAAGATATTTCTCCAAGAGTTTTATTTCTCCTATCTTCCAGCTCTGCCCTGGATTGACCATTCAGAGAGACAAAAAGATTAAAAAATATCAGTAATGATAAAGCGAGGTACTTCATGGAAGCTGCTGCATTTCATAATTATTTCCCGGAATAAATTCTATATTTCCAATCCAGGGAGATTCAAATTTCACAATTTTAATTTCGACAGATAATTTTCTCTGCAAATCCTTTACTTCAATCCTGCCTGGAATAACAACGTGAGCTTCACTGAAAAAATCATGATATGATATTTCAAGTCCAGCCCGATTCATACTGTTATCCGGAACCGCTAAAATTGTTTTCATTAATTTGCAATCAATAGTATATAGTACTCTCACACCATCAATTATGCTTACTATATCCTGTTTGCCATTGATACAAGTAACACTGCCAGGGTCGGCAACCTTGTTCATCAGGAAATCTCCAAGAACCACGGGTAAGAGGGATGCGGATATTCCATATTTTCTCTTCAGTGCCATTGGCGATCCATGATAAAGAATCCTGTTGATCCTGTCATTTATCAGTACTGTGTCGCCTGATAGGAAAATCCTTGCGGCTTCAATGCCCGTTTTGCTTCTCAAACTTAGAAGAAACCGGTCAGGTTGTTCAAATTTCAAGCTAGCCAGGAAACTATCCGAACCATCTTCACTTATTACTTTGATTTCTGCCTTCCGGATAAAAAAATTCTTTTTTGTGAGATTAAGATTTTCAGTACCTGTCACTATTTCGGCTCCCGGATTGCCAGATTTTCCCAGATATCTCTCTCCTCCTCTTCTTGTCAGAGAGCAACCTGTCAGTAAGACAACGAGACATAATATCAAACTTATCTTTTGCAATTTTGAATTTCGTTAATAAGATCCTTTTTTGTCGTATCCATCTTCACTGCAATATTCCAGTTTTCGATGGCCTTTTCACACTTTTCCTGCTTCTTGAGAATAAATCCGTAATGCTCAAACCATTCAGCATCAGGGTTTTGTCCTAATTCAATAATATGCTCCATCGTTCTGGCAGCTTCCTTTAACTTACCTCTTTTATATAAAACCCATGCATAGGTGTCCAAAAAAGTTGTATTATCTTTTTCTGTTTCAATCACCTTCCTGGACATTTCCTCGGCTTCTTTCAGATTCATATTCTGTTCAGCCAGGTAGTAAGCATAATTATTCAGTGTAGTAAGATCCTCCGAATCTTTCTTTAAGGCTTGCTCAAATGCCTCAAATGCCTTACCATACTCCTTCATGCGATAATAAACGTCAGCCTTCATTGTAAGGACCTGCATCATATTAGCTTTATCATCTCCTGCAAGGATTTCGGCTTTTTTAAGTTCATCAAGAGCCACCTTAAAATCACCATTCTCAAGAGCTCCATTAGCATATAAAACCTTTGCTACAAATGACCGGTTAAATCGTGAAGCGGCTTCTTCACCCTTTATCATAAGCTTTTTAAATTCACCTAGTTGCAGGTACACAATAAGCAATTTCTCCCATGCAAAATAATTTTCAGGATTCTTCCTGATAATTTCTTCAAGAACTACAGCAGTTTCAGGTAACTTCTGCTGACGTATCAAAAGTTCAGGACGAAGCATCGGAATCACATTATCACCAGAATAATCTGCCTCCAGAATCCTGATTGCCACCATTAGCTTATCTCCCTGATTCTTAACTAAATCAGGAATTTCAATTAATCTTCCAAAAAGTCCAACCTTATCCTCCTTTGTAATCCGGGTATTAAGAATGATCGTATTAAGCAATATAAAGAGTTCATCATAATACTTTTCCCTGACAAGGAAATCACTGAGAGACAGTAACGTTTGGGGATCATCAGGATTTTTTTCTATCAGAGCTTTATAAACTTCGAGAGCCTTATCATTCTCTCCTTTTGCGCTATAAACTTCTGCCAAAAGTGCCTTGTAAGCAACTTCGTCAGGCTTGTTTTCAGTGAGCTGTATTGCTTTTTCCAAAGCCTCATCAAACTTTTTAGCAGATACCAGGCTCTGTATTGAGGCGATAGCAGTAGTCTCATTAACTCCATACTTACTATCGAGTAGGTCAAAGATGGAATTTGCCCTTTCAAAATTGTTATTTTCTGTATAAAGTCCTCCCAGGGCCACCAGGAGATTCTCCTTTTCAGGATAGTATTTTACTGCTGTCTCGTAAAAATAAATTGCACTGTCAAGATTCTTTTCCTGATAATACAAGCCCGCGATCATCATCAGATACCAAACATTGTCCTTTTCAATTTCCAGTGCTTTTGCAGCATATCTCTTCCCATTTACAATATCACCATTTGCAATTACAATCTGTGCCATCTGATAGTATGCAGCATCACTTTCCGGATTTATTTTAATGCTTTGCTCGAGATACTTGAGAGCTTCGCCTCCATTTCCGGTGAGTTTCTGCTTGATCGCTTCAACATATACATAATTAAATGCAGCTGAATCAAATCCTTTATCCTGTTTGCCGGCACCCAAAGAGGGTACAATTTTCTTTCCGCAGGAAGAAAAAACCAAAACCAACAATATCAATACTATAATTATCTGTTTAAATACTCTCATCTTCAATCTTTTCCTGTATGACCAAACCCTCCTTCTCCCCGCTCTGTTGTAATAAGAGTCTCTACCATAACCCATTCTGCCCTTTCGTGCCTGGCAATAACCATCTGGCAGATTCGTTCTCCATCCTTTATAACGAACTTTTCACCAGATAAGTTTATAAGGATAATACAAACTTCGCCCCTATAATCAGCATCAATGGTTCCCGGTGAGTTCAATACTGTTAAACCTTTATTAATAGCCAAACCGCTTCGCGGTCTGATCTGAGCCTCATAACCAACAGGAATTTCCAGGAAAAGACCAGTTTTTATCATGGCTCTGGCAAGCGGCATAAGAACAACATCTTCATCAATATTTGCTCTGATATCCATTCCTGCTGAATGAAGTGTTGAATAATCAGGCAAAGAATGCCTTGACTTATTTACTATCCTTATTTTCATGTATTTCCTTTCCTAAAAAAATGGTTATGACCTTATCTTTATACTGAGCATAAACTATAAAAAGAATGATAAGAACCGTATTAATTACAAGTTCTGCAATAAGATTCGGAAAATTAAAGTAACCGGAAAATATTACCATTCCCACAGCCATGACAAAATAAGGCAAAAGTCTGATCATATCATATTTAACCTTGTAATGTTTCCCTGCAAAAATAAACGACGAAATTACCATTGCTCCATATGATGCAATATGTGCCCATGCTGAAGCCATGTATCCGAACACCGGAATAAATATTATGTTGATAAGGATGGTAATTACAGCACCAATCAGAGTTATATATACAGCATACCGGGTGAGATCATTGAGCTTATACCAGATGCTATGATTTATATATATTCCGTACAGAAGATAGCCCATGCTTATAATCGGGACAACCATTAAAGCTTCGCGATACATTTTCCCGACAATAAATTGAAATCCTGATATATACAGGTTAATCCCAAGAAATACCAGAAGCATGATTATGACGAAATATTTCATCACGAATGCATAGGTATCTTTGGCATCCGAATACTTAGCTCTTTCGAAAAAAAATGGTTCGGCTGCAAATCTGAACATCTGGATAAAAAGTGCCATCAGAACTCCGATTTTATAGGCTGCACCATATTTACCGACAATTGCCAGCCCTTCTTCCTCTCCTATCATTCTCCTTAACAGGATCTTATCGAATACATCATTGATAGTACCGCTTATCCCGGCCAGCAACAATGGAAATGAGTACATGATCATCCTTTTCCACAGTGCAACATCAAAAACAAACCTTACTTTTATAATCAACGGAATGAGCATCAGAAGAGTTATTCCGCTTGAGATCAGATTTGCTACAAAAATATAGCCTATTTTATAATCAGGATTATAGACTTTTCTGAACCATCCGTCGCTTCTTTCATATATTCCGGGGGCTATCTGCAAAAGAAATATAACAAGGCCCAATGTGAAAAAGACATTTATCAACTTTATTCCACTAAACAGAACCGGTCTGTTTTCATTTCTAAGACGTGCAAAAGGTATAGCAGTAAAGGCATCGATGGCAACAATTCCTGCAAACATTCTGATATAGTCGTGATTATCAGGATATTTCATAATTGCTGAAACCGGTTCAATAAAGAGATTAACAAGGATAACGAACAGCACCGATGTAATGAGAAGGCTGATCAATGATGTACTATAAACTTTTTCAGCATCCTCCTTATGCTGTACGAATCTGAAGAAACCGGTTTCCATTCCATATGTAAGAACGACAAGCAGAAGTACCATCCAGGCATATAATTCCGTTACTACCCCATAATCGCTGGCGTCGGTAAAAATCCTGGTGTAAAAAGGAGTCAGTACAGCATAATGCAAGAACCGGGGAATGATAGTTCCCAGACCGTATATTACAGTTTGTCCCGCAAGCTTTCTGACCTCTTTCACCAAACCAAATTTTTGACAAATATACTTTTAATGGCGCATTACTTAATTTTTCCCGGTCTGATTTGCAGGAAAAATGTGAAATTTGAAAACCAATATTTACTTGTATCATCCAAAGTTAGATATCTTTGCTTTCCAGTTTAGTGCAGATTATTAACCAAAAGATAAATTTCATGAACAACTTTTCAAGATTAGCTATATTCCTGATTTTCATTACTACAATTATCTCCTGCAGTACTCCGAAAAGTAATGAGAATACAACATTTTCCATGAAAACATCTGTCGGGACCATTAAAATAAAGCTTTATGACGATACTCCCCTGCACCGGGATAATTTTATCAAGCTGATAAAAAATAATTTCTATGAAGGAATATCATTCCATAGAGTAATAAGGGATTTTATGATTCAGGCAGGAGATCCGCTGACAAGGACCGTTCCATTTCCAAAAATGAATGATACTTTAAATACTTACACAATTCCCGCAGAATTTCGTCCTCACCATTTTCATAAAAAGGGTGCTCTGGCTGCTGCCCGTGAAGGGAATGACGTAAATCCTGAAATGAAATCTTCAGGCACTCAGTTCTACATTGTTCAAGGAGTTAAATATGATGCAGTTGCAATTTCGCAGGAAGAAAGCAGGGTAAATAATAATTTAAAGCAAGCTCTTTTCAGGAAGCTGATAATGGAAACAACAGACAGTCTGAAACTAACCGGAAATCCATTTTCCGAAGCACAGATACAGGAGATCGCATCGATGAAGATGTTTAAGTATATGACTGATCATGTAGATTATGTCATACCGGAAGAAAACAGAAGTACATATGCGAGCATAGGTGGTGTGCCTCGCCTCGATGGCACCTATACGGTATTTGGTGAAGTGGTAGAAGGGCTCGACTTTGTAGACAGGATCGCTTCAGAGCCTACAGATGCAGGCGATAAGCCTGTAAATGATATTAAGATCCTTAGGATCAGGATCGAGCACAAATAATTTTAAGAAACAACTTAACAGAGATTTCTAATGCTTCAAAAAATAAATGATCTTTTAAATGAAGTCTCTACTCTGACAGTAAAGACATCAACAGAGCTGGAAGCTTTCCGCCTGAAGTATCTGAGTAAAAAAGGTTCTATCTCAGAACTTTTCGAAGACTTCAGGAATGTGGCTCCTGCAGACAAAAAAGAGGTTGGTCAAAAGCTCAATATCTTAAAACAGTCAGTCCAGGAAAAATATAATGCTTTAAAACAGGAAATACTTACCCTGGAGGAGGTATCTGAAGAAAAGGACTTAACAAGACCAGCATTCCCCTACCAGTCAGGTTCGCGTCATCCGATATCGATCGTAAGAAATGAAATTACAGAAATATTCGGCAGGTTAGGGTTTCTGGTTTCAGAAGGTCCTGAGATTGAAGATGATGATCATGTTTTCACAAAGCTGAACTTTGCTCCCGAGCATCCTGCGAGAGATATGCAGGACACATTTTATATATCGAGGATCTCACAGGAAGATTCCAATCCTGAGGATATACTTCTTCGTACCCATACTTCATCAGTACAGGTAAGGGTTATGCAGAATCAAAAGCCTCCCATCCGCACAATATCCCCGGGCAGAGTATTCCGGAATGAGGCCATATCTGCCCGTGCTCATTGTATTTTCCACCAGGTTGAAGGATTGTATATCGATGAAAATGTATCTTTTGCCGATCTTAAGCAGACGTTATTGTTTTTTGCCAGGGAGATGTTTGGAAAAGATACTGAAATAAGGTTAAGGCCATCTTATTTCCCGTTCACGGAACCTTCTGCCGAAATGGATGTAAGCTGTAAGCTATGCGGCGGCAAAGGATGCAATGTATGCAAGTACACCGGCTGGCTGGAGATCCTGGGATGCGGTATGGTTCATCCCAATGTGCTGGAAGCCTGCAACATCGACAGTCAGAAATACACCGGATTTGCATTCGGGATGGGTATTGAAAGGCTGGCGATGCTTAAATATCAGGTTAACGATCTGCGCCTGTATTTTGAAAATGATCTGAGGTTCCTCGATCAGTTTAAAACAACATTATAAAAACTGAACAGGATATCAAATGATTTATTAATCTTTGCATATTAATTACTTACATTAATGAAACAACAAGATATTACTGTTCCCCTGTGTGGCAAGTGTGCGTTTGAATCAGGATCGCTGTTCAAGTATCTCAATCCTGATGAGGTGGAGTCAATCAATTTTGAAAAAGATTTCCGTCAGTATAAAAGGGGAGATATCCTGTACCAGGAAGGAAACAGGATCAGTGGTTTCTTTTGTATAAACAAGGGCATCATCAAGGTTTTTAAAACAGGTTTTGATGGAAAAGAACAGATAATCCGTTTCGCGAAAAAGGGGGAGATAATAGCTTACCGCAGTGTGCTTAGCAATGAACTGGCATGCACTTCAGCAAAAGTAATTGAAGACTGCGATGTCTGTTTTATTCCATCAGAAATACTCATTTCATTCATAAAGACCAATCCTGTTTATGCTCTTGAATTACTGAGACTTGCATGTCATGAACTTGGTGAAGCAAATTCATTCATTACTGATATTGCACAGAAAACAGTAAGGGAAAGGCTTGCAGAAATACTACTGCTTCTATATCATGATTTTGATGTTGATGAACAGAATTTCCTGAAGATATCACTAACGCGCGAGGAGCTGGCTAACCTGATAGGAACGGCTACAGAATCTGTTATCAGGCTGTTGTCTGAATTTAAAGCAGACAAGCTTGTGGAGCTGAACGGCCGGAGGATAAAGTTACTCAATATCAGAGGACTTGAGAAGATAAGTAACGTATTTAGCTAAAAGGGTACGAAAGTACGATGTTTGGGGGAGCGTGGGATCAGAATAATCTGCCGGTCATGTCGTCTCCAAACTGTTTTCCCAGATGTTTATAGGCATGTTCTGTAGCCTCTCTTCCACGGGGAGTTCTTTTCAGATATCCTTCCTTGATAAGAAATGGTTCATAAACCTCTTCAATTGTTCCGCTTTCCTCTCCTACCGCAGTTGATATTGTTGTTAATCCGACAGGACCACCGCCGAACTTATCAATAATTACTGAAAGGATCCTGTTATCCATTTCATCAAGGCCGTGCTGGTCGATATTCAGAGCTTTGAGGCCATACCTGGTTATGTCAATATCTATTTCACCCGAACCTTTTACCTGAGCAAAGTCACGTACCCTTCTCAGGAGGGCATTTGCAATTCTCGGAGTTCCCCTGCTTCTTCTTGCAATTTCAACAGCCGCTTCTTCATCAATCTTCACATTCAGAATACTTGCAGAGCGCTTAACAATACCTGTAAGCACCTCATGATCATAATATTCAAGGTGAAACTTTATTCCGAATCTGGCTCTCAGGGGGCTTGTAAGAAGCCCTGACCTGGTAGTGGCTCCAATGAGGGTAAAATTATTAAGTGTCAATTGTACACTTCTTGCACTAGGGCCCTTATCAATCATTATATCGATCTGGAAATCTTCCATTGCAGAATAGAGGTATTCCTCCACTACCGGGCTAAGCCGGTGTATCTCATCTATAAACAGAACGTCTCCTTCCTGAAGATTTGTAAGCAAGCCGGCGAGATCGCCGGGTTTATCCAAAACCGGTCCTGATGTAACCCTGATGTTTACCTGCAATTCATTTGCAATAATGGTGGCAAGAGTAGTTTTTCCCAGGCCGGGAGGTCCATGTAAAAGTACATGATCGAGTGATTCGCAACGTTGTTTGGCAGCAGTAACAAAAACAACAAGGTTATCGATCACCTGTTTTTGTCCTTTAAAATCGCTAAAGCTTAATGGCCGGAGCTGTTTTTCAAATTCCTTATCAGTGGCTGAAATGATGTCTTTTCTTATCTTGAGATTGTCTTCCATTTGCCAGGTTAACTATTGAATGAGCCTGACATCACTTTCAGGAAGCTTGATTTTTACACCATTAATACTCATTTCAGTGTCGTCTTTGTAGGTAATAACAAGGGACTGGACTCCTTCTTCGTCATATTTTTTCCATGTTCTTGTCCTTATGCCCATTTTATAATACTGTTCCTCCCTGATCTTGCCGTTGTCATAGTAATAAACCTGCTGACCATCGGGATTCCCCTGAACAAAGTTACCTTTAAATTTCAATTTACCATTAGTATAATAAGCTTTCCAGACCCCATCCCTCAGACCTATTATATAATTCCCTTCTTCAGTATAATCGCCTGATTTGTACTTCCATATACCATTTCTCTCATTATCGGAGTATTCTCCCTGTGCAATGATTTCGCCTGTTTCGGAGTATTCAGTACAGAGACCGTCACGCTGTCCCTGGAAGTATTCCTCCTCCCTGAGAATGGCACCGCTATAGTAATACCATTTCCACAATCCGTCGGGCCGTCCATTATTATATCCACCGGTTTGTTCCAACTTTTGTGACATATTAAAGAACCTCCATATTCCTGAACGCCTGTTGTCGGTATACTGACCCCCGGCCTGAATTTTTCCATCAGGATAGAGATCTTTCCATTTTCCATTCCTGTTTCCTGCTTCATCAACAATGCCTTCTGAAAGCAATAGTCCATTATCGTTATAAACGAAGGCATTTGAAACTTTCCCATCAGGTGCGTATTCCCTGTGAACCCCTACCGGAACCTTATTTCTGAAAGGTCCGCTGTAGACCAGCTTGCCACTATCATCATACTTGTTTTCAATTTCAATATCGGGTTCATCCTCAACATTGGATTTAACGATTGAACCGTTTTCATAAAGCATTGTCAAAACAAGCTTTCCCCGGTTATCATACTCTTTATAATAACCGTGCATAAGGTCGTCCCTGAATGTTCTTTCTGCTTTAATACTCCCATTTGGATAGAATTCCTTCCATTCCGCTTGCTTCAGTCCCTGATTATCGACCCTGTTTATTCTTTCCCGGCTTATCAGAAAATCGTTATTATATTCAAGCAGGGTGATAAGATTTCCGTCTTTATCGAATTCCTTGGAAAGGCCCTCTTTCTTACCATCATTATAAGTGATAGTCTGCTGGATCTTTCCATCGGGATAATAAATATACGCAGTTCCCTCCTTTTTGTCGCCTGCAAAGAGCTCTCTTGACCAAACATATACACCTTTACCGGGTTCCTTTTTATATTTATAGTACCAACCATTCTTTTTTCCGAACAGAAAGTTTATTTTTTCCAGTGTATCGCCGGCCTGATCATAAAATATCCATATGCTGTCAAGGAGGAAATTTGTCCTCTTTCCTTCCGATTTTTTTATTCCTGTAATATAATAGCTTTTCCAAAATCCTTCAGGACGTCCATTCTTCATTAATCCGTCACTGGAAACAGCGCCATTGGGGTATCTGAATGTCTGGTATCCATCCTTCAGGTCGACATTTTCCTGAGAGATGCCCAATGTACAGATCAGAATGAATACCGTTATTAAACCAGTTCTTTTCATGTTTTACAACCCAAGTTTTTCTGATATTTCCATCATTCTTCTGATTGGTCTCTGAGCCTTGAAAAGGATCTCTTCTTCAATAAGTATTTCAGGTTCCTCATTCAGGAGACATTTATATATTTTTTCCATGGTTACAAGCTTCATAAAACTACATTCGCTGCAACCACAGGTTGAATCTTTTGGAGGAGCAGGGATAAAGTTTTTGGAAGGATTTTCTTTTTTCATCTGATGAATTATACCTACCTCAGTTCCAACAATATATGAATTCCCCTGATCTTTTTTTGTGAATTCAAGAAGGGCGGAAGTCGATCCAATGAAATCAGCAACTAGTCTTACTGGTAATTCGCATTCCGGATGAACAATAATTTTTGCATCCGGATTTTCTTTTTTCAACCTTAAAATTGCTTCAAGAGAAAATTCTTCATGCACATGGCATGTTCCATTCCAGATAACCATGTCACTTCCGGTTTTATTCAGAATATAGTTACCCAGGTTACGGTCAGGAGCAAAGATAATCTTTTCATCAGGTGGAAGCGATTCTACAATCTGAACTGCATTTGAAGAAGTGCAGATTATATCTGATAATGCCTTTATATCTGCTGTTGTATTAACATAAGTTATTACCGTTCTTCCCGGATTGTCACTAATAAACTTTTTAAAATCTTCTGCTTTGCATGAATTTGCAAGAGAACAGCCGGCATTAATATCGGGTAGGAGAACCATTTTTTCCGGTGAGAGAATTTTGGCCGTTTCAGCCATGAATTTCACACCTGCAAAAAGTATTATGTCAGCTGTATTTGATGCAGCTTTCTGAGATAAGGCAAGACTATCTCCAACAAAATCAGCTATATCCTGTATATCACCAGTTTGGTAATAATGAGCCAGTATTATTGCATTCTTAAGCTTCTTAAGCCTGGTTATTTCAGATATTAAATATTCCGATGAATATTTTTCCATGATTCCTTCAATTATTCAGGGAATAAACTTAAGCAATATTTTGTCCTTTTTTTCCTGCTCAGATTCTATTCCCCATTTATTAACAACATAATATTCTTAATTCTTATTTATTAAATTTATTTATGATGATATTAATGTATTGTTAATTGTGTTGATATTAAAGTAAGATTTTTATTGTTTTTTCAATGATCATACCTTCATGAACATCTTATCAACATCTCAAAAAATATACCGTTTTTGAAAATCAATTCATTAGTAAAATAATTAACACATGTTAATACAAGATTATTAATACTAAAGATTAAGCAAAATTAGAGTTTTTAAGGTTTATTTCAGGTTGATATTTTGACTTTCTTATCTTAAAACTTTTTCCATTAAGGTCCCGATACCGGAGAAACTCACGTAATTGTGGATAAAACAAAACTTTTAAAATTTTAAATCATCTGTTATTTACATGTTATCAACATAAAAAAAGATGAACCTTTAAGTTCTGTCTCATACTACAAACAAGCAGGAGGGGATATTTGTTTTTTTATCAGCAATAAATTACTGGTTATCAGTTATATAACATAATAATTATATTTATTATCAGTTATTTAACAAGATATTATACCTTCCATTGAACCAACCGGATTAAAGATATTGGTATATTTTTTTCTTTTTAAGTTATCAATTATGTTAATTTGCAATTGGTTCCAGACACTTAAATGAGGGGTTGTAAATTGAAAAAGAAAAAAATAGCGCTTGTATCGGATCATGCCGGTTATTTTCTGAAAGAAAAGTTATTTAAATATCTGATCAGGGAAGCTTATCAAGTGAAGGATCTGGGATGTTTTACTGATGAAAACGTTGATTATCCCGATTTCGGGCATCCTCTTGCCATTGCGGTAGCTTCCGGGGAATATGAGCTGGGGATTTCAATATGCGGGTCAGGTAATGGAATGAACATGGTTGTAAACAAGCATACGGGAATAAGAGGTTCATTATGCTGGAATGAAGATATAAGCAGGCTGGCACGTGCACATAATGATGCGAATATCTGCTCCCTGCCCGGAAGGTTTATTACCGAATCAGAAGCATATTTAATAGTCAATACATTTCTTAATACCGAATTTGAAGGAGGAAGGCACACGGGCAGAATCGACAAGATCACATTAAAAAAAATGTACTAAAATGCTTTCAAATTCATGCAGATATGGTATCAGGGCAGTTATTTACCTGGCCAATCAGCCTGCTTCAAGCGGAAAAACGGGGATCATAAAAATCAGCAAGGACCTTGATCTTCCCACTCCATTTCTTGCCAAGATTCTTCAGCAACTGGCAAAGCAGAAAATATTAAGTTCTTCAAAAGGTCCTCACGGAGGATTTTCACTGCTTAAGGATCCAAAAAAAATAACATTGCTCGATATCGTAAGAGCAATCGATGGTGAAGATATTTTTACGAACTGTTTAATGCATAACGGTCCGTGCAAAAGCGTGCAAAAGAATAAAATACCATGTCCGCTGCATAATGATTATGGTATTATAAGGAAGAACCTGATGGATCTATTCAGAAACCGGACAATTCATCAACTCGTTTTATCATCAGGAGATGCGGATCTGGTCTCTATCTGACCGTTTCCTTCATGGTGGGCTTTATCCATAGCCATATTAAAAGAGATACCAGGGTACCCGCAGCATTTGACAGAAAATCAAACGCATCGCCTGAACGGCTTTCTGTTATTGTCAACTGAAGGATTTCCATGAGCAGGCCATAAGATATAGGTATAAGAGACAATAAAAGAAGATGCGGGGTGTTTTTAATGGTTTTTCTTTTTTCGAAGATCATAACTGACATGAAAAAGAAGTACATTCCGAAATGAACAATCTTGTCAAGAAAAGGGATATCAAATAAAGGAACTTCATCAAACGTCTTTGAGCCAGCCAGGCTTAAATAAGCAATGATCAGCGCTATGATTATTGAAAATTTATTATTTCTCAGCATTTTTAAGTATTTGTGCAAATTTAAATAATTATTGATGTAATTTGTTTATAAATTGAAGAGTTAGAAATTCAGATGGCAGGAATATACGTACATATACCATTTTGTAAAAAACTTTGTTTTTACTGTGATTTCTACCACGTTATTTCTGCAGCAGACAGTTCTGAATTCCGGGAAGCCCTGATAAAGGAAATATCACTAAGAAAGGATTACCTGGGATCAGAAACAATATCAACAATTTACTTCGGCGGCGGAACACCTTCTGTGTTTTCAGTTGATGAGATTGCGGCTATCCTTGGGGAAATAGGGAAAAACTTCATTGTGGAATATGATTGTGAAATAACCATTGAATTAAATCCCGATGATGTCAGCAGGTCATATCTGGCCGGATTGAAAGATCTTAACATAAACAGGATCAGTCTGGGAATTCAGTCATGGAGGGATGAAGATTTGAAGATGATGAACCGCAGGCATTCTGCAGCCGGGGCCGAAGATGCTTTAAGGGATGTTTTCTCTGCAGGATTTGAAAATGTGACGGTTGATCTGATTTATGGAATTCCGGGCATGAGTGCAAAGGATTGGGAATCTAATCTTGATTTTACGTTTTCCTATGGAATAAAGCATTTATCAGCCTATCATCTTACCATTGAGAAGGGAACAGTTTTCGGGAAGATGCTTGAGAAAGGACAATTGGCAGAGATAGATGAAGAAGAAAGCAGCACACTTTTTAATATTCTTATAGAAAAAGCAGAAGCAGCCGGTTTCATTCAATATGAGATCTCTAATTTCGGCAAACCAGGATATTTTTCAAAACATAATTCAAATTACTGGAAACAGGTGAATTACATAGGATTAGGGCCATCAGCACATTCTTTCAATGGCTTTTCACGCCAGTGGAATGTAAAGAACCTCAAAGGGTATATCAAATCGGTAAATGCAGGGCAGCCTGACTTTGAAAGAGAAGAACTTGATTTAAAGACCCGGTTTAACGAATATATTATGACATCGCTAAGAACTATGTGGGGGATTGATCTTGAATATGTTGAAAAAACTTTTGAGAAGGAAGGGTATGATTATATAATCAACCTCGCAGGTAAATTCAAAGAGTACGGATTAATCAAAATTGATAAAAAAACCCTGGTTCTTACAAACCAGGGGAAGATGATTTCAGATAATATCATTTCGGAGTTTATGATGCCGGAATAAATTGTGATTTATCTTTTTGCCAGCATGAAATTTGTTTTACCTATAATGTTGTTCTCAAGATAGAGTTCAACATTATAGTTGCCGGGAATAAAGTCACCGGTGTTTGGCATAAAGATGCACATTTCTACATCCTGGTTTGTATAATCAACAGAACGGCTTTCCGAATATATCATTTTGTTATCGTTGTAATCAAATAAATTATCAGGACTGCTTGAAATTACCAGAGAATCAGGTCTGATCACTCTCATAAATACCTCTTTTGTTCCGGCTGATGCAATTGGATTTTCCCTGAGTGTAAAACAAACCCTTACATTTTCCAGAAGGTTTATACGGCTCGTTTCCTTTCTTTTCCTGTTGAGCGGGACTGCTATAATATCCTTGGCCTGGATGACAGAAGCCAGTTCAACTTTTGAACTTAATTCTTCCCTTACTTTCGAAAGTTCTGTGTTAGAGCTTCTTACCTGCGTGATTTGTTCCCTGATTTCGGTGTTTTCAGCTACAAGATTCTGATTTCTTGTATTAAGGGAGTCGATCTGAACAATGTAGCTTTTCATAATCTCCCTCATTGTCGTTATTTCACTCCTGTATTTTTTGATCAGCTGAGTGTTTGAGGCATTAACTGACAAAAGCTGAACGATCCTGTTTCTCTCCTTTTCAAGGCCTGCATTAAGGGTATCATTATTGGTTTTGAGCGTATCATAAGCTATAACCATATGCCTTAATTCATTCGCAAGAGAATCTTTTTCCTGGGTCAACACTGTCTCCATTTCGTTCATCTTGCTTCTTTGGTCGAAATACATTATAACAAGAAAAATCAGGGCCAGTCCCAAAATAATTGATACCGCGATCATTCTGATCGGATTGTTCTTTGCCGGTACCTGTTCTGTTGAGGTAGTTTTGTACGTTTCTGCCATTACTTTTTCTGTTAAAATATTTGTTTTACAAAATTAATATATTCTGATCAATATTATCCCCTTAATTTCAAAAATATCCGATTGTATGATTAAATTTACCTGAAATCATATGATTGTTAAATAACTAATTTTGAGCATTATGGGTGGATTTTTTGGAGTAATTTCAAAGACCGATTGTGTGGAAGAAGTATTTTATGGAACTGATTATCATTCTCATCTGGGTACAAAACGAGCCGGAATGGTATTTATTGTACCCGAAAAAGGATTTAGAAGATCGATACATAATCTGGAAAATGCTTACTTCCGGTCCAAATTCGAAGAAGAACTAAAAGAATTTGCGGGCAATTCAGGTCTGGGAGTAATAAGTGATACAGATCCACAACCTATTCTATTCAACTCACATCTCGGACGATTTGCTATTGTCACAGTAAGCAGGCTTGTAAATATTTCAGAACTGGAAGAGCGCTTCCTTATAAAAAAGAAACATTTTACAGAAAATTTTGAAGGAAATATTAATCCAACAGAAGTTGTTGCCAATCTCATTTGTGAAAAAGAAAGTTTTAAAGAAGGAATTGAAAATGTGTTTGATAATATTAAAGGGTCATGTTCCATACTCATTCTTACTCATGATTGTATTATCGCAGCACGCGACAAATTAGGCAGAACGCCTGTTGTAATTGGCAAGAACGATGATGGCTTTGCCGTGGCTTCCGAATCGTGTTCTTTTCCAAATACAGGTTTTGAACTCGAATACTTTCTTGGTCCCGGAGAAATAGTGTCAATCACCCCAAATGGTTTCACACAGTTGCGGAAGCCAGGCGAGAAGATGCAGATTTGTGCATTCCTCTGGATCTATTACGGTTATCCACCGTCATATTATGAAGGAATAAATGTTGATGAGGCACGTTACAGGTGCGGGGCATCATTGGCAAAAAAGGATGATACCAAAGCTGATTTCGTATGTGGCATTCCTGATTCAGGGGTGGGTCATGCAATCGGATATGGCAATGAAAAGAGAATACCATATAAAAGAGCCTATGCAAAATACACTCCGACCTGGCCGCGTAGCTTTATGCCTCAGTATCAGGGACAAAGGGATCTGGTGGCCAAAATGAAGCTTATACATAATAAAGGCATTATAGAAGGCAAAAAGATGGTTTTTCTGGATGACAGTATTGTTAGAGGGACACAATTAAAGGATAATACTATTGATCTCCGTGCCTCAGGTGCAGCAGAAGTGCATATGAGAATAGCATGCCCTCCCCTGTTGTTTGCATGCGACTTTCTGAATTTTTCAGAGTCAAGATCAATACTGGAACTTGCAGGTCGCAAGGCGATTCAACAGCTTGGAGGAGATAAAAAGGATCTGGCAGAATACGCTGACCCGGATTCAGAAAAGTATGCCCAGATGGTACAGCAGATTGCAAAGACTCTCAATCTCGATACACTGATCTATCAAAGGCTTGATGATATGGTTGAAGCAATCGGTCTGCCCAAAGAGAGGATGTGTACACATTGCTGGGACGGGTCAAGTTATTTTTAAGCTGGGAGTGAGGAGCGAGGAGTGAGGAGTGAGGAGTGAGGAGTGAGGAGTGAGGAGTGAGGAGTGAGGAATGAGGAGCGAGGAGTGAGGAGTGAGGAGTGAGGAGTGAGGAGTGAGGAGTGAGGAGTGAGGAATGATTAAATTTGCCGGATGAAATATGTCGGAGCACATGTCAGTATTGCCGGAGGAGTTCAGAATGCTCCTGAAAATGCTTATGCAATAGGGGCCAGGGCATTTGCCATGTTTACAAAGAATCAGAGGCAGTGGGTGTCAGGTCCACTTACGCTGGCAAGTATTAAGCTTTTCCGTGAGAATTGTGAAAAATATGATTACAAACCTTTTCAGATACTTCCCCACGATAGTTATCTGATTAATCTTGGAAGTCCGGATGCAGGACATCTTGACAAATCGAGGGCTGCATTCATTGATGAAATGGGAAGATGTGAGCTTCTTGGGCTCGACAGGCTGAATTTTCATCCGGGTTCACATCTCAACATGATGAGTGAAGATGCATGTCTCCGTATTATAGCCGATTCGATAAATAGGGCTCTTGATAAAACAACAGGAGTAACTGCAGTAATTGAGAATACTGCCGGGCAGGGTTCAAACCTTGGATATACCTTTGAACAGCTGAGGGCAATAATTGAGTATGTAGAGGATAAATCAAGGGTAGGAGTCTGCATTGACACATGCCATACTTACTGCTCGGGTTATAATATTAAATCAGTGGAAGGTTTTATGCATACTTTTGAGAGCTTCAATGAAATTGTAGGATTTAACTATCTCAGAGGTATTCATCTGAATGACACAAAGAAAGGTATCGGCACAAGAGTTGACCGGCATGATAACTTAGGAAAGGGTTTGCTCGGGATGGGGATTTTTGAGATATTGATGAATGATCCACGTTTCGATGACATACCACTTATCCTGGAAACGCCGGATGATTCATTATGGATGGAGGAGATTAAGTTGTTGAATTCACTTATCAGGGATTAACAGCTTTATATTGTTGGGGCTAAAGCTTATAGCCGTCAAGAAGCCTTTATAAATCATAATATTTATATGTAGCAGAATAACAAGATGTTAGCTTCCCCTCCTTTTGAAGGCTTTTGAAGGAGGGGTGGTCTGACCTTCCAATTTTAGTTTTATAAAAAAGGCTCAGGTCAGACCGGGGTGGTTGATTTTATATGGCCTCTCCCCCTGTCCCCCTCCCCCGGAGTGGGAGGGGGTAACTTCCAGTCAGTCATAATGTTATGCTTATTACATTTTTGATTTGTTCCAAAAGTAAATCATTGTTATTAATAATCTGGTCATTATATTATCCTGAATGTTAAGCCCCTCTCACCCCGGGAGAGGGGTTTGGGGAGAGGTGGGCATACAAAAGCCACGGAGCGTTGATCTCTTAAGAAAACAAATAAAGAAATAGAGAGAAATAAGATGTGTACAAAGAGTAGCCATCCTTTACCGTTGGCTGAAGCCAACGGTAAAGGATGGCTTTAAAATTATAAAGTCACTTTAAGCAGCTTCTCAATACCAACTTCTTTAATCTTTTCTTTAGTTGCATCATATCCGATCTGAAAAAGAAGATCTGCTTTTTCAGGGTTCAGAATTCCATGGTTTCTCAATTCCTCAGGCGCAACAAAAAGATCGAACTTCTTTGCTTTTTCAGACAGTTCTTTAACCATGGCGATCATAAAAGTTCTTTCTGCAATGCTGATGAGTCCTTTTACTTTTTCCTGATAACCGATCGGATTGACAAATGAGCCTATTATGGTTTCGCATTTATTTTCAATGGGTCGGATTGGAAGATTATCCATGATTCCTCCATCAACATAGCAGATATTATTTATTACAACAGGCTGAAAGATAACAGGCAGACTGGCTGATGCAATGACAGGATCAAAAAGATCACCTTTTGAGAAATACACAGCTTTTCCGTTATTAAGGTCTGTAGCAGATACATACAGGGGAATTTTAAGGTCCTCAAATGTTTTTGCACGCAGGTTAGCCTTTAATATTTTCACTATACCACCCAGTTGAAGCAATCCTTCGCGGGGAAGTGCAGGGCGCATGATATCCAGACGGCTGCTGCCCTTCATCAGGTTCATGATATCACGGGGAGTGAAACCATCGGCATACAGAACACCTGCCATGGCGCCAGAGCTTGTTCCGGAAATAACATCAGGAAAAATGCCGGCTTCATTCAGTGCCTGAATCAAACCAAGATGGGCAAAACCTCTCGTTCCTCCACCGCTTAAGACTAATCCGATTTTATATTGTTTCATACATGATTAAATCAAAATCTATTTACCGCAAAGCTCGCAAAGTAATGCAAAGAGCGCAAAGGATGAGCTTTACCCTGTAATTATAAAGATAAGCAATTTAAGATTCAGATAAGTTACGACTGCTGCTATAATGAACAGGACACTTATCAATAAAGGTCCGTTGGAATACTTGCCCATGACCTTTTTTGATGATGTAAGATATATTTGTATTGCAACAGTGAATGGCAGCTGAATACTGAGAAAAACCTGCGAAAGAATCAGCCCCTTGAAAGGATCCTGTATAAAAAAGATGAGTATCAAAGCCCCGATCAGCGAAATGATAACTCCGGCCCTGGAATGGCTATCCTTAATATCATAAGGCTCCTTGTTCATACCCGATACTATTGATCCTCCTGCCATTCCAGAGGTAATAGCAGAGGCAACACCTGCAAAAAGCAGGGCAATGGCGAAGATCAGTGATGCCTTGCTTCCAAGGAGTGGATGAAGGAGGCTCTCTGCCTGTTGAAGCTGGTCCACCTTAATTCCCCCTTTAAAAAATGTTGCAGCTGCAAGAATTATCATGGCGCTGTTTATTGCCCATCCGATAACCATGGAAAAAAGTGTGTCGAAGAATTCAAACCGCAATTGCTTTTTGATCACCTTTTCATCCTGCAGGTTCCATTGGCGGCTTTGGATAACTTCTGAATGAAGGAAAAGGTTATGAGGCATGACAACAGCACCCAGAACGCTCATAATAAGGAACATAGATCCTTCAGGAATTGAAGGTTTTACCCATCCTACTCCTGCAGCAACCCAATCGACATCAACAATAAACATCTCATAAAGAAAGGAGAGTCCTATTATTGAAACAAATCCTATGATCCATCTTTCTGTCTTTTTATAAGAATTAGTAAACAACATTATCATTACAAATACTGTAACGAGAGCAGCGCCGGCTTTAATTGGAACATCAAAAAGCATTTCAAGAGCAATGGCGCCGCCAAGTATTTCAGCGAGAGATGTAGAGACTGAAGCCAGAACGGCGAAGGAGAGTACTGCTTTTGATATTTTCGGAGGAATGTACATAGTTGCAGCCTCGGCCAGACACAGGCCGGTGGCTATTCCTAAGTGTGCGACGTTATGCTGCAAAATAATGAGCATAAGCGTTGAAAGTGTTACTATCCATAACAAAGTATATCCATAAGCCGAACCGGTTGCGATATTTGCTGCCCAGTTACCCGGATCAATAAACCCGACAGTTACCAGTAATCCGGGACCGATATATTTGAAAATATCAAGACCACCGTACGATGGTTTATGATCCTTCCTTTTCAGATCCTTAAAAAACTTCCTGATATTCAGCATAGTACAGCTTCAAAATTATTTATGGGAGATATTCATCAAAGAATGTTTCATTAAACAAATATACAATGGATATTGAAAATTTACGATGAGTAATCTGATGGGATAATTTTATTAAATTTGATAAGGAACTAATCCAGTCAGTTATGCAATTTTTATTAATAGCTTACGATGGTACCGATTCTGATGCTCTGGGGCGCAGAATGAAAGTACGTGAAGATCATCTTCGTAAGATCGGGATACTCAGGAAGATTGGTCAGTTTATAGCCGGCGGGGCCATTTTGAATGAAGAGGGAAAGATGATCGGTTCGATGATAGTGTATGAATTTCCCGATCGCGAGTCGCTTGACAGGAAACTCCTGGAGGAGCCTTATTTTATAGAGGGCGTATGGGAAAAAATCGAAATTCAGCCATTCAGGCTTGCAAATCCTGAATAAACTATCGTAAATGATACAACATTTTAACTAAACAGATAAACACTATGAAGAAGCTGACAATTCTGATTGCAATTCTTTTCATCTCACTGGCAATTTCTGCCCAGAATAATGATAAACAATCACTTCCTTTTAAAATGGAAGATCTGACATCGCCTAAATTTGCAAAAGCTGTTGAACATTCAGGTGGCGTTTGCATCATTCCGCTAGGGATCATAGAAAAGCATGGACCTCATCTTCCTCTGGGTACAGACCTTTACGAAGCAAGGGAATTTGCTTTTCAGGCAGCGAAAAGGGAATATGCAGTTGTTTATCCCCCATATTATTTCGGACAGATATTCGAGGCAAGACATCAGCCCGGAACTATGGCTTACAGTAACGAGCTGATATGGAAAATGCTGGACGAGACATGTAAAGAGCTGTCACGTAATGGAATGAAGAAAATAATACTGGTTAACGGACATGGAGGAAGCACCAGCTTTCTGCAGTATTTCTGCCAGTCACAACTTGCAAAGCAGGAAGATTATGTAGTTGTATTATTCAGTCCCGGAGGAGATCCCTCAACTGAGAAGGAGATCAAGGCTTTAACAAAAGGAAAGCTTGACGGACATGCCGGAGAACAGGAAACATCAATGATGTACTATATCAACCCTGATTTTGTTGATCAGGAAGCTTTGAAGAACGAATCAGGCCTTAATCAGAACCGCCTGAGCAAGCTGCCAAATGGCTACACGGGTATCTGGTGGTTCGCCAATTTTCCGAATCATTTTGCCAGTGATTATAACACTCCTGACAAAAGGCTTGGCGAATTGCTGATAACAGCCGAAGCAAACCAGCTGGTGCAATTAATAAAGTATCTTAAAACAGATAATACGATACAGCAACTCCAGGAAGAATTCTTTAAAAAAGCTCAGAATCCTTCCGGGAGATAGTTTGTATTCCTCAGATGCCGGCAGGAATTCCTGCCACATCAGCGGGCAGATTGTTCAAGATTGTTTCAGGTGTTGCTGCCCTGGTTTGTGAAATCCGCTGTTCAGCTGCCTGAAGGATCATTTCAAGGAACCGGGGATAACTTATTCCGGCCAGGGAGCACATCTTTGCCATATGGCCATCCCAGCACCATCCCGGATTCGGGTTTACTTCAAGCAATCTTGGTACCCCGGAAGCATCAAGCCTGAAATCAAATCTGGCGTAATCGCGGCATTCAAGCCGGGTAAAAAGCTTAACACAATTCTCAACTATCTGTTTTTCAAGATCTTCAGGCAGATCTGCAGGAATGGAACGCAGGAGATTAAAATAAGGAGAATCGGGTTCCCATTTGGCTTCATAACCGCAAATCTTCGGAAGGTCGGGAGGAAGAAGGGAATAATCTTCTTCAATTACCGGTAAGACCGTATAAGATTCCGGAGGGTTTCCAATAATTCCGACGCTTATTTCCTTCCCTGTAAGAAACTCTTCAACAAGTATTGAACTTTCATAACCGAAATCATGCCTGATTTTAAGAATAGCGTCATTCAGTTCTTCTATTGATCCGGCTACATTCCGTTTTGTAATTCCAAAGCTGCTGTCTGCAAAATTTGGCTTGGCAATTACCGGGAAATCGATCTGCAGGTCAAACACATTATCTTCTGACTTAACAAAGAACGCCTCAGCAACCAGAACTCCGATTTCCCTTGCAACCCCCCTGATCAGTGATTTGTCATAGCAATAAGCAAGACACCTGGGGCCTGAACCGGTATAATTCAATCCAATCAGTTCCAGAAGAGCCGGAATGTGAAGCTCTTTAAAAGCTTCATTATTAAAGCCTTCATCACACAGATTAAAGACAAAGTCTACTTTAGACCTGTTCTTAAGCAGATCTGTGAAGAGGGTGTTATGAGCATTCAAATAAGTGAATTTGATTCCGGGCAAAACCGATAAGGCATTTTTCAGCTTATCGATTGTAATAAAATCATCTTCATCAAATATGTTAGAAGGTTTTACAATATCAGGCCTGCCGGGATCGCCCATCAGTACCACCACATTTTTTTCTTCTGTTCGTTTTGCTTTAACCGGAGTCCAGTTTTTTATCACCTTTGCGGTCATAATGATCCTGCGTTCCATCATGCCAAGGTCCTGGTTACGGGTAGAGCTGCCTTCCCTGGAATCAGAGAATGTAATGTTCCTGTAACCTGCTTTAGTAAAAATCTCAGTTAATAAATCGACTGAATATAGTCTTTCCGCATAGAACTGATCAACAACAATCCCTTTTTCAGCATGGGTGATAACTTCCCTTGATATCAGCCGCTCGTTGTCTTTGGCAAGAGAACGTTCGCGGCACACAAAGTACTTTTTATCAATCCATTCCCAGCTTCTCGGCTGAAAATGATCCCTGAGATATGATCCGTCAGCAACATCTATAAGAAAGGTACCGCCGGGCTTCAGAACACGGAAAACTTCCTTGAGAACCATAACATCGTCCTCATTGCTCTCAAAATAACCAAAACTGTTCCCAAGAATCATGACAACATCGAAATTGTCAGCCGGGAATGGTAATTTCCTGGCATCACCTTCCTTGAAGGAAATCCTCAGGCCTTCCTGCTGAGCTGAGGTCTTGGCTTTGCGAATCAGGTAGTGCGATCTGTCGAGACCGGTTATATTCGAAAACCCTTGTCGGGCAAGTTCAAGTGAATGCCTTCCCTGTCCACATGCAAGGTCGAGAATTGCGTTTTCACGTGATAAATTCAGAACTGATGTAAATAAGTTAACTTCAGTTTGTGTAATATGTTTATCATCGACAACATCTGCATCTGTTTTAAGGTACATCGAGTTGAAAATTCTTCTCCACCAGTCAGGTCGGAGATGAGTTTCGAGATTATCCACCGGACCGAGGATAGTACTTCCATTTTTTCCGTTCTTTTTTACGGGTAAAGCCTTGATTATATGTTTGTTCATGATATGTCATTTTATAAAGTTTATAACTGCATTTTATCATAACAAACATTAGCTGAAATTGATTTCAGAAACAGGTAATAATTGAAAATATTCTGATTTTTTTTAGAAGAATTTTAATGGAGATTCAGTAATTCACTCACACACTAAGGTTGCTGGACCTGGGTGCTGGGTGCTGGATGCTGGGTGGTGCTGGGTGCTGAGTGCTGGATGCTGGTTTGCTGGTTTAAGGAGCGAGTCGCTCAATTTTCCAGACAGCTTCCCGCTTTGTGTAGGTGATCCTGTCATGAAGCCTTGATTTTCGATCATGCCAGAATTCGAACCAGTCGGGGATCAGCCTGTAACCACCCCAATGTAACGGCCGGTCAACGGGCTTCCTGTTATATTTTTCCTTGTACATTTCAAACTGCTGTTCGAGAAAATGTCGTGAAGGAATTACCGTGCTCTGTTCACTTGCCCATGATGCGAGCTGACTTTCACGGGGCCGTGTTTTAAAATATTTCTCAGATTCCTCGACGGATACTTTTTCTGTCACACCTTCAATCCGAACCTGCCTGCCAAGCTCGGGCCAGTAAAAAAGCAATGCCGCCCTCCGGTTTGATGCCAGCTGGGAACCTTTTTTGCTGTTATAATTTGTAAAGAATATGAATCCTGCATCATTAAAGTCTTTCAGAAGCACAACTCTTACAGATACCCTGCCTTCATGTGATGCAGTGCCAAGGCTGACGGAATCGGGTATGGCAATGTCTGTCTTAAGGTGCTCCTTGTACCACTTATCAAACTGAATGAACGGATTCAGTTCAACATATTCTTCCGTGAGCAATCTGATTTCCGGCATTGTAACATTTTCCGTTAATTAATTAACATCAGACGTGATGCAATGTTTAACGTGAATGAAGATTATTTTAATGATTATCGGTAATCTGCAGAAGACCATTGATTTTGACTTCGCCGAGCTCCTGCGCTTCGCCTCGTCGGTTCTTCGTTGGCTCCTTACCCTAAAGGGCGCGAAGAACCGATAATTAAGTATGATTCCCTATAGTCATTTTATTTTATTTATATATCTTAACATCCCAAAATCTAAAAGCCATGATCAACAAAAAACCATTCGGAACAATCATTGCAATGATTCTCATTGCTTTTACCGTAATACAGGTCTCGTGTAATAAAAGGGCACCCTCAGATCTGACAAAGGAAGTAATTATCCCAAGACCGGTTTCCGTAACGGCAAGCGGAGATTATTTTTCAATAGATGAAGGAACCGGAATTTATGTCCAGGGAGATACTGAGGAGGAGAAAAATATCGGACAGTTTATGGCAGACATACTTGAACCGGCAACCGGTTTGAGCCTTGAAGTGACTCTTACCATCGAACCACCCAAATCAGGAAATATTGTATTTAAGGTATCCACAGATAATAAGTATGGCAATGAAGGTTATGAACTAACAATAACAGAGGACCAGCTGACTCTGATCGCGAATAATCCGGCCGGATTATTCCGCGGTGTTCAAACAATCAGGCAGTTGCTGCCTGCTAAAATAGAAATGAAAGAAAAGCAGGAAGGACCATGGGAAATTCCAACCGGCACCATTACAGACCAGCCTTCATATGAATACCGTGGAGCCATGCTTGATGTGGCAAGGCATTTTTTCAGTGTTGATGAGGTTAAGCAGTATATTGATCTCCTGGCTTTTTACAAGATAAACGCATTGCATTTGCATCTTTCCGATGATCAGGGGTGGAGAATAGAGATCAAAACCTGGCCAAAGCTGACCGAAATCGGAGGAAGCCTCGAGGTTGGAGGAGGCAAAGGTGGGTTTTATACACAGGATCAATACTCTGAAATTGTAAAATATGCACAGGAACGCTATATCATTATAGTCCCTGAGATTGATATGCCTGGTCATACAAATGCAGCGCTCGCATCTTATGCGGAGCTCAACTGCAATGGAAAAGCTACCAAATTATATACAGGTACTGAAGTGGGATTCAGCACATTATGCGTAAGGAAAGATATTACATACAAATTTGTCGATGATGTAATGCGTGAACTGTCTGCGATAACCCCCGGCCCGTATTTACATATCGGAGGGGATGAATCGCATGTTACAAAGAAAGATGATTATATATTCTTCGTTGAAAAGGTTCAGGATATTGTGCAGGCTCATGGAAAGCTTTCAATGGGTTGGGATGAAATATCACTGTCAAGGCTGAAACCGAATACTGTTGCACAGTACTGGTCAAATGCTGAAAATGCTGGTAGGGCAGTTAAGCAGGGAGCAAAGCTCCTGATGTCACCTGCAAAACAGGCTTATGTTGATATGCAGTATGATTCAACAACTACACTCGGTTTGCATTGGGCGGGCTATGTTGAAGTTGACAGCGCTTATATCTGGGACCCTGCAACTATGGTTCCGGGAATAGGGAAAGAAAATATTCTTGGCGTTGAGGCAGCATTATGGACAGAGACAATCACTAACCTGGATGAACTCGAGTATATGGTATTTCCGAGACTTCCGGGCATTGCTGAAGTTGGATGGACTCCTGCAGAATTAAGGAGCTGGGACGAGTACAAAGTCCGGCTCGGAAAACATGGTGAAAGAATGAAAGCCATGGATATTAATTTTTACCAGTCAAAGCTGGTTCAGTGGAGCTCATCGACTACAAAATAAGTTCTCCGGAGCCCTTTTCCAGATTGAAACATATTACAGATCCTGTTCTATCGGAATAGAAGGTATTTGAATTTAATTCTTTAACAGTTTTTACTCTCAGAAGTGGTATCGTTTCACCGGCACCACTTTTTATTTGAGGCTTTCTGACAGAAGTATTCAGCTTAATGGTAAAAGCCGGGCAGGAGTAAGGGGCTTTAAAAATGACTTTTTCTTTTTGAGCACTAATTGTTGTCAATTCACGTGCAGCCCAGTACCGGGCAATTTCGCTGAGCTTCATCCATATCAGATGATCGTACTTCTGTTCGAGTCTTTTTTTAACTTCTTTCAAAATATTAAATCCAACCCGTTCTCCATTATAATAAATGCCCGGCCAATGGCATACCATAACGGCAGGCTCTCCACTTTCAATTACCTCAATCATCCTGCCTGATTGCAGATCGGGAGTAATAAAATTATCGACATTTCCGGGTTCCAGTCCGTCCCAGCCGCCAAACCAGTCTCCGGTGCATCCTATTACAGATACAACACATTTAGGATCAGATCCTTCCAATCCGGAAGGATGTAATACCCTGGGAGCAACGCTTACTCCTTTTTCAGTAAAAAGATCACGAAAATAATGTGGTATTTCAGCTCTGAACACATCACGCACAGCTTCCATTGTTCCAAGGGCCAGGTTATCCTGATTACGACCACCATAACCACCAGGTGTAGTCAATCCTTCGCAGGGCAGTCCGGCTTCCTTTAGAATAGTAAGAGCATAAGCCTGGTAAGCGGCAAGTTCATCTGCACTTTTAGTCTGGCTCCAGTCCCAGTTCTCCATATAATCAGGAGTGGGATATGGAAAAGGTTTACCTGTTTTAATATCAATGACCCTGGTGTGACTTACCATCTCCGGATGAATATCCCAGTCGGGGACGATCAGTTCACGTACAAGGGCAAGGCTGTTTTCCAGCTCTTTTTTTGTCCAGCCGGGAATGAAGCGGTTAACCCAGCCGGTACAGGCAGGATAGGGGACGATGCTGTATTTACCTTTAACCCCATTCTCATGGCACCACTCGCCAAATTCCCTGACGAAGCTATCGGGGATTTCGCGGGGAAGCTTTCTCCAGTCCTGCTTATACTGATCCGGGAATGTTTCGGCAAACTGAGGAATCCCATAATGAGCCATGTTGACAAGGCATGTGGAATCATCGATGATGAAGCTGACCGGAACCTTATTATATGGATTCAATACTTCAATCTGCAGAGGCAATCCTGATAATAAACTCATATCGGGGAATGAAGCAAGGGCAGCGCCTGCTATTCCTGCTGTTTTTACGAATGAACGACGGGAGTATTTCATTGGTTTGGTTTTAAAGACTAAAGATAGAGAAAAACCGGATATGATGGTGGGAGAAAAGGAGAGTGGGAGAAAGGGAGAAGGGGAGAGAGGGAGAAAGAGAGAAAGGGAGAGTGGGAGAAAATGGAGAAGTGGCATAAACTATGTCAGTTTTTTTTCTATCTTGTATATTTAAAGGATATATGCTTATATGTTTAAAGGTCTAACTGAACAATCTGGTATTCAATAAATATCAATTATAATGAATGCAAAATTTTGCCCCACAATGAAAGTTATTCTGACAGGATGTTTTGTCCTTTTCAGCAATGTTATTAGTTCCCAGAATATGACAAAAGAGTTTAAACTTGCTTTGATACAGATGTATGTGGAACCGGGCAGCCTGGAAAAAAATCTTGTTCATGCAGGGGAGCTTATCCGGGAGGCATCAAAAAACGGGGCAGATGTGGCTCTGCTTCCTGAGGTAATGGATCTTGGCTGGACGCATCCATCAGCAAGACAATTAGCCGGTGAGATTCCCGATGGAGAAACCTGTCTGAAGATCTGTGAGATGGCCCGCACCAATAATATTTATGTATGCTGCGGCCTGGTTGAAAAAGACGGAGATGCCATTTACAATTCTGCAGTAATAATTGACAATAAAGGAAAAGTGATGATCAAACACAGGAAGCTGAATGAACTTGACATTGCTCATGACGTCTATGACCAGGGGGACCGGTTAGGCACATGTGAAACTCCCTGGGGAAGGATTGGTTTGATAATATGCGCCGATGCAAATGCCAGAGATCATGTGCTGACACGGTCGTTATGTTACATGGGCGCTGATGTGATCCTTTCGCCCTCCAGCTGGGCTGTGCCGGCTAACTGGTACGTTGTGAGGAAAATAACAATTAACTCATGAAAAACATATTACAATTTTTAATAATGATATTCCTAATCAGCTGCGGTACCGAAACTGAAAAAGAAGCGGAGAGTGGGAGAAAGGGAGAGTGGGAGAGTGGGAGAAAGGGAGAGAAAGGGAGAGTGGGTGATTGGGAGAGTGGGTGATTGGGAGAAAAGAGAATGGGTGAGTGGGTGATTGGGAGAATGGAAGAATGGGAGAAAAGGAGAATGGGATCTAATGATCTGACTCTGTGAAATCACTCCGTTGCAACTGAAAAGGAAAAGAAAGGAGAACGGAAAAGAAAAAGTATTAACTTTCAGTACGCTTTTGAACTAAATTCTATCTCAATAAAAGGAACCAAGTGCAAAAAAGCACTAATTGCAGAACATTTATCCCCCCATGAAGAAGATATACATTATTATTTTTTATACCTTAATATTCACTTCTGTTTCAGGTCAGGACCTTATTGAATTAATTTCCAACCGGATCTGTAACTGCATTGATACTATTGAGAATATAGACTCTCTTGAGATAAAACTTGACAGGTGTATAAACGAATCAGTAACAGTTTTCTGGAATTCGGATGATGATGAGCAGCTGGAGCATTTTGCCGACAGTGATACAATACAGAATACAATAGATTCTGTTATGACGGGATTTGTTCATCGCTGTCCGAAAGTTATGGCGTTTTTACTGGAGGAAAAAGAAGGGAAATTCTATAAATTGTCCGATTCCGGCGTCGCTAACAAATATTACGAAGCTGGAATTAAAGCTCTTGGATCAAATGATTACAAGACTGCTGAAAAGCAATTTCTCAAAGCAGTAAAAGAAGACAGGAACTTTGTTTATGCCTACGATAACCTGGGTCTGACATTCAGGCAGTTGAAAGATTATAAAAATTCTGTCAGATATTACACGAAATCCCTTGAGATTTTTCCGGAAGGCAGGTTTGCACTTCAAAATCAGGCAGTTGCATTTCTGGAGTTAAAAGATAACCTGAATGCGCTTAAAAATTATTTCATTTTAATAAGCCTCTATCCTGATAATCCGGAAGGTTATTTTGGATCTGCCAGGGTTCAATACCTTAATGAGGCTTATGAAAATGCACTTGATTATGCATTTTATGCATATAAAATATCTCTTTTCCGGAGATCTGACCATGTTAAAGAAACAGAAGAATTGATTATTATGATTCGAGATAAGTTGAAAGGTCAGAGCAAGCTCGATATCTTTGATAAAAAAGCAAAAGAATATGGCATTCCGGTTGAGTGATACAAAAAGATTGCTGATAGTTTACGAAGGGCAGGCAGAACCTTTCACTTCATGGTACATTTGAGTTGAAATTACTTTGGCTTGGTAGATTCAACACTAATCATCCAGTTGATCCCGAACTTATCTGTGAACATACCAAAATACGAATCCCAAAAGGTATTAGCCATGGGCATTGTAATTATACCTCCGGAAGATAAGCCACTAAACAGCCTGTCAGCTTCCTCATTGCTATCGGTATTTATCGAAAGAGCAAAGTTGTTTCCGGCAGAATAATCTTTTGACCATTCTCCTCCAGTATCAGAACCCATCAGATATGTTTCTTTGCTTATGGGCAGGGAAACATGCATAAGTCTTTCACCCTCCTCTGGCGAAAGCTTTTTGTCTTCTGTCACCGGCATTTCTTTAAACCTGTTGAAGGATTGAAATTCTCCCCCAAAAACTGATTTGTAAAAATTGAAGGCTTCTTCGCAATTACCGTTAAAGGTGAGATAAACATTTAGCGTTGTCATATAATTTTAGTATTATTGATTCAATATTTACAATACAAAGTATAGTTTATTTTGTTCAGATGGCGGCACACCTAAACCTTACATTATTTAACAGAATCCGTTCAAGTAATATAATCAATGAATATGAAGATATTATTTCAATTAATACTTGTTTTTATTTTCACAGCTTCATATTCAAATGAAAAAGCCGACAGTTCCAAAACAAAACTAAAAGCAGGTGCAACGATCAGCCTGAACAGCAATGGGATTTCATCTATACCTGCTTTTACACTTGATAAACCGGCTATTATTGCGGCTATTTCATTGGTTAAGAACCGGTTCAGCTTTGAACCAACGCTTGCCTATGGTTTTGACTTAAGACCCTGGACCATTGATAACTGGTTGCGGTATAAATTTGTCGACAGACCTCATTTTGAATTCAGGGCAGGCCTAAATATAAGTGCATTCTCGAGTGCATTTAAGCTGGCTGATGAGGAGGAAATCCTGCAAAGTCAAAGATATTTTACACCTGAGATAGCATTTATTTATAAAATTTCACCTGGAAATTCCCTGATGCTTAATTACCTGAATGACAATGGACAGGAAAAAGGTACAATTGATGGTCATTTTCTGAACCTGCAAGCTGACAGGTCGGGTATGAGAGTCGGGAAAAGCGCTTTGCTCTCTGCAACCATGCAGCTTTTCTACGTTGATTATGATGGTAATAATGATGGTTTATATGTCTCTCCTAAAATCTCATCTTCATTAAGAAATATACCTTTTGCAATCTTCTTTCAGGTAATTCAGCCAATAACCAGCAATATTTCACCTTACCCTGAATTCAAATGGAACCTTGGGTTATCCTATACGCTCTGAGCAGAAAAGTTTATTAAG